>JAFQDI010000017.1 GCA_017416055.1 Lachnospiraceae bacterium | reverse complement strand
GAAGCAAAGCTCCTCGGGGGAGTGATCGCGTGCGCGAAGCTCCTCATCGGTCATGCCCAGACTCTTCAACCAGTTGATGCAGTATTCTCTCCAGTAGGTGAACCACTCCAGATCGGTTCCGGGCTCACAGAAGAACTCCAGCTCCATCTGCTCGAACTCACGGGTACGGAAGGTGAAGTTTCCGGGAGTGATCTCGTTGCGGAAGGACTTACCGATCTGACCGATTCCGAACGGAATCTTCTTGCGTGAAGTACGCTGTACATTCTTGAAGTTTACGAAGATACCCTGTGCGGTCTCGGGACGCAGGTATACCGTGTTCTTCGCATCCTCAGTAACACCCTGGAAGGTTTTGAACATCAGGTTAAACTGACGGATATCGGTGAAATCATGCTTTCCGCAGGTAGGGCAGGGAATGTTATTCTCCTCGACAAACGCCTTCATCTGCTCATGGCTCCATGCATCCACGGAACCCTCGATGGTCATACCCTTCTCCTCCAGATAATCCTCAATCAGCTTGTCTGCACGGAAACGCTCGTGGCAGCTCTTACAATCCATCAAAGGATCGGAGAATCCGCCCAAGTGTCCGGAAGCTACCCAAGTCTGAGAGTTCATCAGAATCGCACAGTCAACACCTACGTTGTAGGGATTCTCCTGCACAAATTTCTGCCACCAAGCACGCTTCACATTGTTCTTCAGCTCAACACCCAGATTACCGTAGTCCCAGGTGTTTGCCAGACCGCCGTAGATCTCGGATCCGGGATATACAAACCCTCTGGACTTCGCCAGAGCTACGATTTTTTCCATTGTCTTTTCCATTGGTCTATACCTCTCTGTCTTTCCTTTTTATCTGTAAATGATATAAGATACTTCTCCGGCAGGTGTCTTTACGGTGTCAACGTCCACATAAGTAACATTCTTACTCATGTACTTCACTTCGCCCTGAACCTGCAGGCAGGTCGCTCCGTCACACACAACCACATGATAGGTTTCATTTCCCAGTGCCTTATCCGCGCCTACTACCGCACCGGTCACATCCTTCAGTTCACCGCCAAGCGTTTTTCCGGTGTTCTTCCACTCCGCAACCGTATACTTAGTCAAGGACTTCAGCCCGTTGGAAGTAAGGTTCAGATCATTGATCGTAATGTAATCTGCGGGAGTCAAACATTCCAGAATCAGCGTAACCTTACCGTCTGCCTGGCTCAGCCTTGAGATCGCCACCGGAAGATTCTTTCCGGAAGGTGCATCCTCCGCATATGCATAGTTCAACCCGGCCTTGTTCTGATTGTATTCAGCCACCAACGCCTCAACATGAGTTTTCAGTTCAGCAATATCATAATAATCTTGTGCAAAATCGGTCACTTCTGCACCGGCTGCCGTCCCGTTATCGCGGATAAACATTCCGGATTCTGTCGGCTCAAAGGGATTATCCTTGATCAGTGGTCCTTCCGTCGTCTCCGTGGGATTCTGTCCGAGTATATCACATCCGGACAACATACCGATACTCAGGAGAAGGACTGCCAGCAACGCTACTAAACGCTTTATCTTCATCACACATCCTCCTTAATGTCACTAGCTTTCTGTATTGTAACCTTTTTGTCCGAGAATTTCAATACACAAAGTGTAGATGTAACATAAATTTAATACAATTTCCCCATGCAAATTGCCTATAGGTCTGCGAGCAACCTCATCTTTCGCTCATCCGTCCGTCCACTTTTCCCCCTGAACAGCCTCCAAAATCGCCAACGTCTTAAATTCCTTTTCCAGAAACCGCTGTCGATTCCTCGCCGTAAACCGGATCAGCTCCAGCAAGCGTTCTTCCGTCAACGTGAACGTGAACAGTTTTTCCGGCGGTGACACGAGAATATGCTCCAGCGCATAACGAACTCCGTCGCTCTGTCTCTCTTGCTCACTGTGAAGATAATCACCGTTGAGCATCATGATCTTCAATTCGAAGACTGCGCGCACCAGCGGATTCGGCAGATGTTCATTGGACAGTGCGCGAAGAGCCTGATAGAGAAGTTTCAGAACCACAGCCTCATCTGCGTTTTCTCTGGTGTAAAATTCCGTCAACTCCAGGAAATAGAATCCGTAGCAGGCCCGCTCCGGATCCGCCGCCAGCTCTTCAAAGTATGCCTTCACCTCAACATTTCGCACCGTATAGGAATTTCTTCCCTCGTAGAGCGCAAACTTTCCGAACGTGAACTGTCTGCTCCCCGCCATCAGCGCACTCTTTGGCCGCCTCGCGCCTCTCGCAAACGCAGAAATTTTTCCCCTTTCAAGGGTCAGCAAACAAAGCCGTCGATCATATTCTCCCATCGGCGACGAGGACAATACCATACCTGTTACTGTCACAAATTCGTCCATTACGTGTTTGCCTTCCCATCTTGAATTAATTACACCGTCACTCACTTTGGATTTGTGTTTGAGTAAGGGGTCTGGCAGGAATAACCCGCACTCATCACAGATCTTTCGTATACCCGTAATTCTTCAGATACAACTCGTTGTCGCGCCACTCCTTGCGCACCTTCACCCACAGTTTCAGATTCACTCTGGCTTCCAGCATTTTCTCCATATCAAAGCGCGCCGTGCTTCCGATCTTTTTGATCATCGCGCCGCCTTTTCCGATGATGATCTGCTTGTGCGTCTCACGCTCGCAGATGATATTCGCCTCGATGTCAAAGAGTCCGTCATCTCTCTCGGTCATCTTTTCAATCGTAACCGCCACTCCGTGAGGAATCTCATCCGACAACAGGCGCAAGGCTTTCTCGCGGATCATCTCTGCGCATATCTGGCGCATAGGCTGATCAGTCACCGTATCCTCGTCATAGAACATCGGTCCGTAGGGCAGACAACGCATGATCGCGTCGACGACCTGATCCATATTCACACTTCTCAGCGCGCTCACCGCGATGATGTCGTTGAAGTCCATCAATTCCCGATACGCTTTGATCACGGCACCGATCTTCTCCTTTGGCACAGTGTCAGTCTTATTAATAATCAGAATCACCGGACACTTTACTCTCTGTAACTGCTTTGCGATGTTCTGATCACCGGCACCGATGTAATCGCTGGGCTCCACCAACCACAGAATCACATCCACCTCGCTGAAGGTCTTCACCGCAGCGTTCACCATAAACTCACCCAGTTTATTCTTTGCCTGATGGATACCGGGCGTGTCCACAAACACAATCTGTCCACGATTGTCCGTATACACGGTGTGGATGCGGTTGCGCGTGGTCTGGGGTTTGTTGGACGTGATCGCAATCTTCTGTCCGATCAGATGATTCATCAGGGTGGATTTTCCCACATTGGGGCGTCCCACCAGAGTCACAAAACCTGATTTCGTTGTTTCCATAAATTCTCCGTTTCTCTCTTTGCTTACTTAAACAGGGGCTTTACCTCGTTAAACAGGTCTTTCGCCTCCTCGATTTTCTCTTCACTTCCGACCACGCAGATCCGGTCTGCCGCCAATACTGCTCTGATGATCGGTGCCAGCGCACGGATATCCGTCTCAGTACAGTTCAGAATCTCTCTTCTCTCCTTCGCAGCCATCTCGTCGGTGACACCGGACAACCATGCAGAAAATGCTCTTGAGCCCTTCACGTGCGCGCTTCTCGGCGTGTCCAGATCGCTGATCGTACCGATAATATACTTTGTCCGCTCGCGCTCGTCAAGCTCAATTTTTTCAATATATTCGGGCATTGCCTGATAAATCTCGTTGGTTCTTGTCAGGTTCGGATCGCGATAGGAAACCATGTACGCATCTCCGCTCTTGCCGAAACCGCACATGCAGCCATACGCACCGCCCTTGATTCTTAAGTTGGTCCACAGATAGTCGTAACCCAAAAGTGTTTTCAGTACAAGCAGTGCTCCGGTGTATTCATATCCTGCCTCGCGGAAGTTTCCGGTACGCGCCACATACTGCACCATTCCGGGCGTCTTGAATCCCTCGTTCAGCAACCCAAGTGCGCCGATTTGGTTCTCTGCTTTCTCTGTCTCAACTGCCAAAGAGCCGCATCTTTCTTTCACTTTCGCAAGGAGCAAAACGACCGCCTCCGCAAATTTGCTGTAGCCTTCATTGTCCGCTGTGATCTGAAGCATGGCATTTCCCTGCAGACAGCGAACTGCCATCGCGTTCAGTCGATCGATGATTTCACCTTTTCTCTCCTCAAAATCAGCTTCCAATTCTTCAATAAACTGATAGAAACCGTAGCCCTTCGCATGATCGCCGAACGCTGCATAGCCGGAGCCGTAAGCCTGCGCGCGGTTCACCGCAACACCGTGGCTCGCCTGCATCAGATACCCCTGCATACCGGACTTGTTCTGCCGGATGATCTCACGAAGCCGCTTCTCGCTGTCAAATTTGGAGCGGAGCAGGACCTCCTCCACCATCTCCAATGCCTTTCCGGTCTTTTCATGGAGTGCCTTGAAGGAAATCTCCATAAAGCTTCTGTACTTCTTTCCGTCCGCCAGACTCTGGTACGCGTTTACGCCGCATCCCATCCCTCCGGTCTGAATATTGACTTCATTGCTCAGTTCCAAATAACTGTAATTCTCCGTGTCCACCAGGCCCCATACGTTGGTCAGCAGCGTCAGCCAATGCAGTTCGTCGGCCGTCATTCCGTCGATAGGAAACAAAATCTTTGCATAATTGATTCCACCGGTAAACAGGTCGGTGTGGATTACCGTATGTCCGGCCAGCTCTTTTTCTTCGTAGACAAATTTCTCTGCTTCCGGGCTGATATCGGAAACCGAAAGGAGCGGAATCTTCTTCAGATCCTCTTCGCTGTCCTCCTGCTCCTGATATTCCTTGAACTTGCGGACCTGCTCCACCAGTTCGTTCACCTCATCGGTGCTCATAGAAGCCTTCTTCTCAGCCAGTTTCGCTGCCAGCTCAGCTTCTTTCTTTGCCGCCAGACCGGGCTCAGGCACCAGTGCAAGCTGTACCATATGGGGATTGTCCAAAAGCCATGTTTTGATCAGGCCCTCAAAGAATCCCGGCTCCTCCATCTTTTCCTTCAGCCATGCGAAATCATCCTCATAGGAAAGGAACAGGAAAGGCTGATCCTCATCGTAAAGCCAGCTTTCCAAGCTCTGCAAACTATAAACCAGACCTTTCGGCATGGAACCGAAGTCCGCTTCGCGGTATCTGAACTCAAAATGGCTGAGGCCCGCACGGAGCGTCTGTTTGTCCAAGCCCTCCTCGCAGACCTTTGTCAAGGTATCGCGGATCACCTGCACAAAGTCATTTTTCTTTTCGACGTCCGTGTCCTTTGCGACCACATTGAACATGTGCTGCTTCATCCCGTCATCGTAGCCACCGTAGATATCTTTTCCAATGCCGGCATCCAAAAGCGCCTGCTTTAACGGCGCACCCGGAACCCCGAGGAGCGCATAATCCAAAATGCGGAAAGCCATATTCATCTTACTGTCCATGCCGAAATTCAAGGCACCCGCCAACGCCAGATAGGTCTTTCCGGAAGTTTCTTCGTCCTCGCCGATGGAATAGGGAACCGTCAATTCCGCACCTTTTTCAAAAGGCTTCTGCTCTCCGATCTCGGAGTCCACCGCCAGATAGTCGTATTTGCTCAGATATTCTCTATCCAACCATGCCAACTTCTCCTCCATATCCATGTTTCCGTAAAGGAAGATGTAGCTGTTGGCCGGATGATAGTACTTTTTATGGAATGCAATAAACTGCTCATAGGTCAATTCCGGAATATAGTCCGGATCACCGCCGGACTCAAATCCGTAAGCATTGTCCGGGAAAAGTGCCTGCTTCATGTAACGGGAGATCACTTCATCCGGTGCAGAAAAAGCTCCCTTCATCTCGTTATACACAACACCGTTGATGGTGATCGGTGCGTCAGCAGATTCCAACTCGTAGTGCCAGCCCTCCTGCATGAAAATCTCCGGATGATCATAAATACTGGAGTGTAGCACAGACGACAGATACACATCCATCAAATTCTGGAAGTCTTTGTCATTGCAGCTTGCAACCGGGTAAACGGTTTTGTCCGGGTAGGTCATCGCGTTCAGGAACGTGTTTAACGAGCCCTTGCACAGTTCCACGAACACCTCCTTCACCGGATACTTGTCTGATCCACAGAGCACGGAATGCTCCAGAATATGAGGCAGGCCGGTGTTGTCCACAGGCGGGGTGCGGAATGCGATATTAAATACTTTGTTATTGTCATCGTTGGACAATAGCATCAGGCGCGCGCCGGATTTTTTGTGGCGCAGGACGCTCACATCAGAATTGATCTCATTGATAAATTCAGTTTGGATCAGCTCGTAGGCTGAGTGGTTGATGGTCATGGTTATGTCCTCCTTTATGTCGTGTCTGTTAGTTTAATTTCTGCTCATATATCTTTTCTTCTTCTCCCCAAGGCGCTATCACTCTGTCAACAACAATAAATCCGTACTTTTCGTAAAGGTTTTCATGATCACTTACCAGATACACTTTGTCAAAACCTATTTGCTTAACATATTCACTTGCATAACGTAGCATTTTCTGACTGATCCGGTGTCCCCGATAAGCCTCATCAACAAATACATATCCAATGTTCGGAAAATACTTGGAGTTTGGAATACAATCCTCTTTGACAACAGTACAAAAGCCGCATATCGTTCCGTCATCATCCATTGCAACGATGACACGCTCCCACTCCGAAAACGCATTCTTATTCATCAATTTTGCCATAGATTTTCCCGCACGCCAAGAACAAGCAAAGGCGTAGTCCCTTGTTTTGTTCCATAATTCGTCGGATGATGTGATTGTGCTGAATGTCATTTGTTTACCTCGTTATCCAAATACATCTGAATCGTCTCATCGCTCCAAATATGAGCTTCAACGTACCGTTCTGGTCCAAATTTACCGTCATCATTCCAGTCTTGTGGCAGACCGTATTTTTTGATTATTTCTATAATTTCTTCGTAAGTATACACTTTTTTACGATACTCTTTGCCATCATTAACTCGATCACTAAACGTTGGATGCGAATCGCCATAAGTAAAAGAAATCGTCTTTAAGTCAAACTCACTAATCGGAATTTTAATGTACGCACTGTTTTCAAACCACGTACTCAACCAAGGACTATGCTCAACAACCATATAATATGGAGACTGTCTCTTAATTACTCCGCCCTTTTTTCCGAACTCTTTACGTAAAACTTCTTCGTAAAAAAGTCTCTTTTGCATATAATCAGCCGATCTTTTTGAACACTGAACATTTGGTTTTTCCGTTGCTATCTCTCGAAGAACCTGATTTGCCTCTTCCACAGAAAGGTCGGACAGATTTTTAAACGGACCTATCGTCTTGTCATAATAATGAAACAAAAACATATGTTCACCTACTCACTCATAATAGATTATATGTTTGATAAATTATCCATTAAATTCCTCTTGTGATGCTAGTTCTTCCTTATTGTTCACGAACGAAATACTTCGCTATCTTCTCCACTCCTGCCACCGCCTGCTCATCCTCTACCGCAGGCGTATAGTCGGTCCGCCGACTGGCTACCAGCTCGTGAATCTCGATGCAGTTCATCAGCTTCAGCAATTCCTTGGCAGTCTCGTAAGCCCGCTCCGCTCCTCCACTTCCGCCTCCGGTCAGAATGACCGCACCTTTCTTCGGCTTCGCAATGGGAGTTTCTTTGCGCATGTATTTCGCGCACACATAAGTCTGCAGACGGCTGCCCAGCGCCAGAAGCATGCCGGTCAATTCTGAAAAATAGATCGGCGATGCGATCACCACGTTATCACACTCCTGAATATAGTCGTAAATCTCCTGCATCCCGTCCTTAATCGCGCAGCCCTCATGCGTCAGGCAATATCGGCAGTCGATGCAGGGAGAAATGTCACTGCGGTACGCATTGACGATCTTGATCTCACCCGGAAGCTTCTTTGTAAGTATCTTTACTAAACTGGCTGTTTCTCCATTTTTTCGCGGAGAACCGTTAAAAATCAGTGTTTTCATTGTCTTTTCTCCTTACTCATCCAGCATCAGTTTCCCTTTTTTCGCCTTTGCTTTC
>JAFQDI010000016.1 GCA_017416055.1 Lachnospiraceae bacterium | reverse complement strand
TACAGTAAGCTGACTGAGTTCAAGTACGGTGAAGATGGCAAGAAGATGAGTCCTGCACAGGTTGTGAGTACAGTAGAGAAGGCGGTGGGATACGCTGAAAAGCTGAGTGGAAACGATTTGACAACGTTGGGAAAAGAAGATGTGGAGATGATCAAGTTCCTGCGCGAGGAGATTGTGGAAGCAGACTGGGTATATCCGATTGTAAAGGAAGCGTTAAATGGGGTGCGTGACGATTACCCGGCTTATGGAACACTGATTGATGTGTTTATGAAGTCTCCTGAAGTGTTTGAAAATAATGTCAATGCAGTTTTAGATTTAGCTGAGTCTCTTCTTGAGAAAGAATTGATTGCTGTCATCCAGAAGTCTGAGAATCCGCTTGAACTGTTGCTGGACAGCGGATTCGATGCAGAAATCGGAGAATTCCTGAACAGCACCGATGAGATTGTAAAGCTCAAAAAGGGTGTTATTGATGCGATGGTCATGGGTATGGCAGAACAAGGTGACATGGCTGACCAGATCAAGGATACACTGCTCAGTGGATTTTCAGATGATCCGATCACCGATAAAGAGGATCAGGCAAAGGAAGGAAAGGCGATCCTGTTGCTTGCTTTTTCAACAGGCACAAAAACGGCTCAGCTTGGCAACGTATTGGAAGCACTTGCAACTCATCCGATGATTGGTGTGGACCGCGTGGGACAGTTTATTACAAGCACCGAGATGGTTGACGGTATTGACGAGACGATTCTGAATAAGTTGATCGATAAACTGAAACTGTGTACGACAGAAGGATATGACGGTCCTCGTTTTGCAGAGTATTACAGTGCGATCGAAGGCCTTTTGACGATGATCAGTACGCAAAATATCACTGAACTCATCAAGAACGGCGAGGCGAATCTGTATTTCCTTGACGTTGATCCCGATGCGTTAATCTTTGCGTCCGAACTGTTCAATGATTATCTTGACAAGACAACGGAAGATATGGGCGCTACCGCTCCGATATTAGGCGGTATGCTTGCTGCTCTGCCCGAAGAGATCAAAAAACTGGAGAATGATGAGAATTTTGACGCGGAAAAAGAATATCAGAGTATTGCAACCGTGATTGAGATTGCGGAGATCGCTTCCGATGGTGAAGAAAAGTTGGAGGAATTGATCAATTCCTACTCTTCCGAAAACCGTATCGAAGTGAATGGCGAAGTGATCGAGGATCCCTTGGCTTGGTATGCAGAGTCCGCATTAATTCCTTCCCTGATGGAAACGATGGTGGAGGAAAATGGTTCTGACCCGATGGGTATCGGCGAGTCTTTGACGACCGAGCAGAAGGAAGTATTCGCCGGACATCTGGATGACTATTTGAAGGAAGTATATCCCGAGGGAAATGAAGATCTGGAAAAGGATCTGGAGACACTGAAGGCATTCTTAGGAATGAACTAAAGAGGAAATACATGGGAAAAGTGTGGAAAGAGATAGTGGGATCGAATCGGAGTAAGCATTTACTGCTGATGGTTGGCGTGCTGTTTGTCCTTCTCCTAAATGTAATCTGCATTGATTACCTTCTGAGAGATGACGCTGTGATGCCGGATGAGAGCAAGGCGGAAACGAAAACGGAATTCGAGACACCGGAACAGTCGAGTGAAGCTGAGACGGAGATGGATATTAATCAAGTCATCCGGGACGAACGAAAGCTTTCTGAGCAGACCTTGCAGCTTGCTACAGCAAAGTTGGATGAATACTATACGAATCTGCGTGGATTTTACTATGTAAAAGAGACTCGGACCTTTCAGATTTACTGGGATATAGATTGGAAAAAGTATGTTGTCATCGTGGAGAAAAGAGGAGATGATGTCAACGTAATTTTGAATGTGAATTCCGAAAGCAGTGTTAGCATATACGACGCGAAAAAACAGATTGAAAGCGGTAATTATGAAACCGGAGGCGAACTGGTGCTGTTACATGAAGGTGAGTTTACCATGGAGCCGACCACAGTGGCTCAGGGAGAACAGTTTAGATATGTCGGTGGATATCTGTTGCGGATGATCAGCGGAGTGGGAGTGCAGAGATCTGCAGGGAAACCCTACAGAGTGAAGGCTTTTTTGGAGGATTTCACCTACAGCAGAAAACAGACTCATGTTGATGTATATTACGATTTGGGATATCAGAATATCGGTTATAGCGGACCGTCAAATCAGATTTCCTGGGATTATCGAATTGATTCGCAAAGCCGTATTAATCTGGCCAGTACCCGGATTACTTGGACAGGACAGCAGATAAGAGCGTGGCAAGGCAGCTTCGATCAATTGAACACGGATAACTGTGATTTGTTTCTGGAGGGAGATTTGGAGGAAGCAGTTGGCGCAGTTGACGGTTATGAATTTATCAATTGGGGACCGTTGCTTCATGCAGCCTGGATGCTATACCTGGACGGAAGGGAAACCACCGAGGGCGTGATGAAGGGAGACATTTATCTTTCCGAGATTAACGGTACATTTTATCGGGGATGGATATGTTTTGACGGAGACGAACCGATCAAGGTGTCCGCGAAAGAGGATAATGTTCTGGCGAAGACGATATATATCTTTGAGGACGCTGTCTTTAGCAAAGCAGAAGTGGAATCCGCGTTGGGCAAATTGAAGTTCGAGTTGACTATCGGAGGGAATTGGACTGCAGAAAGTTGACGAGAAACAAGGATAAAAGAACTATGGTTACCCCGTTCTGATGTTGATCACATCGGAGCGGGGTAGTTTCTATCATCTTTTTCTTTCTCAGGGATTGACTTTTTCCCACTAAATGGATTATACTAATTAAGATTATGGGTGTATCTGCCCAAATGGACACTTTCTGACGGAAAGCGTATTCTACAAAGGAGCGGTAACAGGGGGAGTTTTCCGCCATACCACACAAAAAGATGATTAAAAGTATGACCGGCTTCGGCCGATATGAAGTGACCACCGATGATTGCAAGCTGTCTGTAGAGATGAAGTCAGTGAATCATCGTTATCTTGATCTGAGTATCAAGATGCCTCGCCAGTTCAACGCGTTTGAGGCGGAACTGCGAAATCAATTAAAGCAGGATATCCAGCGCGGAAAGGTGGACGTGTATATCAACTACGAGGCCTTCACCGATAAGCATACCACGCTGAAGTACAATCCCAATATTGCAAAAGAATATATGAATATCTATTCCGCGATCCGCGATGAGTTCGGACTTTTGGAGGATATGACCGCCGGAAGATTGATGAGACTGCCGGATGTGGTATCCATGGAGAGCAGCGAAGCAGATGAAGAACAGCTCTTGGCACTCTTGAAAGAGTGTGTGGCCGGTGCGGTGAGCCAGTTTGTGGCACAGAGAAGCCGCGAGGGCGAGCAGCTGAAAGCGGACCTGCTTGGCAAGCTGGACAATATGCTCGGCTGGGTTTCGGAGGTTGAGGAGCGATCTCCTCAGATCCTCTCTGAGTACCGCCAGAAGCTTCTCGATAAGGTGTCCGAGTTATTGGCAGATACCGCGATTGAGGAAAGCAGACTGGCTGCGGAAGTGACGTTCTTTGCGGATAAGATCTGTGTGGATGAGGAGACGGTTCGTCTTCGCAGCCATATCAATGAGGTGAAGAATACATTAAAGAAGGGTGGCGCAGTTGGCCGTCGTCTCGATTTTATGGCGCAGGAGCTGAACCGTGAGGCAAACACGATTCTTTCCAAGGCGAATGACATGACGATCTCCCAGACTGCAATTAATCTGAAGACTGAGATCGAAAAGATCAGAGAGCAGATTCAGAATATCGAGTAGGTGAATGATGGGAAAGTTGATCAATATCGGCTATGGAAACGTGATCAATTCACAGGCTGTTGTTGCGATCGTCAGCCCGGATTCCGCGCCGATCAAGCGTTTTATTCAGAGCGCGAGGGAGGCCGGAAGGATCGTGGATGCGACGCAGGGGCGCAAGACAAAAGGTGTGATTGTGACGACCAGCGACTATATTATTCTGTCGGCTTTGCTGCCGGAGACCATTGCCGGTCGTTTAAACTCGGACAAATCATTGCAAAATAGAATGGATGAGGAAGATGAGTAAGAGAAAAGGTGTATTGACGGTTATTTCCGGATATTCCGGTTCGGGTAAGGGCACAGTGATGAAAGCGTTGATGGCGAAGTACGGCGAAGTTTATAAACTTTCTGTGTCAGCCACGACCAGAAAGCCGAGAGAAGGCGAGGAACATGGAAGAGAGTACTTCTTTGTCAACCGAGAGGAGTTTGAGCGGATGATCGCTGAGGAAGAACTTCTTGAACATGCCTGCTACGTGGAAAACTACTATGGTACGCCTAAGGCGGCTGTAGTGGAGTGCCTTGAGAAAGGGATCGATGTCTTATTAGAGATTGAAATGCAGGGAGGAACCCAGATCAAGGAAAAATTTCCGGAGGCTGTACTGTTGTTTATTATGCCGCCGAGTGCAGCGGAGCTGAAGCGTCGCTTGATTGGCCGAGGAACCGAGACTCCCGAAGTGATCGAAGCGCGTTTAAAGCGCGCAAAGGAAGAGGCCCACTGGATGGATGAGTACGATTATCTGCTCATCAATGAGAACGTGGATGAGTGTGTGGAGCAGTTACACAATATTATTCAGTGTCAGCATTTCAGACCCGCACAGTGCGGCAGTCTGATTTCACAAATAAAAGAAGAATTAAACCAATTATAAAGGAGATTGAGATTTATGTTACGTCCGTCTTATAATCAGTTAATTAACAAAGTAAATGAGGGTTGCGAAAAGGATGAGCCTGTAGTTAGAAGCCGTTATTCCATCGTACTTGCGGCGGCAAAGCGTGCGCGTCAGCTTGTAGACGGAAACACTCCCTATGCTGATGGTGATGTGAGAAAACCGCTCAGTCTTGCGGTTGCAGAGCTGAATGAGGGTAAGGTTAGAATCCTGCCTGAAGGAGCTGTATGGGAGGAGATCGTTGAGGAGGTTGAAGAATCAACTGAGGAAGCGGCAGAAGAGACGGTAGAAGAGGCAGTTGAGGAAGCGACTGAGGCAGTTGTTGTTGAGTCCGAGGAGATTCAGCTTTAATCGGGGCGGTCACGCCTGTGGCAGACTTGGAGATAAACGGGCGTGTACGTGATTCGCACACGCCTGTATTTCGTCTTTTGTATGGAAGATTAAACCGCTGATATTCGGCGGTGATGGAGATCGTTTATGAAATTATTGTTTGTTTCTCTCGGCTGCGACAAGAATCTGGTGGATTCTGAGAAGATGCTGGGCTTGTTGGCTGACCGGGGATTTACCTTTACCGACGATGAAACGGAGGCGGAGGTTATTGTAGTAAATACTTGTTGTTTCATCGGTGACGCGAAGGAAGAGAGCATTCAGACGCTTCTTGAGATGGGACGGATGAAGGATATCGGAAACTGTAAGGTTCTGATTGCTGCCGGATGCTTAGCTCAGCGTTATCGAGACGAAGTGCTCACTGAACTTCCGGAAGTTGACGGTATCATTGGAACCACAAGCTATGATCAGATCGTGGCAGTGGTCGAGGAGACGTTGCAGGGACGGACCGTAAATCGTCTTGCCGGGATCAATGACAATCCTGCTCTCAGTAGCCGCCGTCAGCTCACTACCGGTGGGCATTACGCTTTTCTAAAGATCGCTGAGGGCTGCGATAAACATTGTACTTACTGTATTATTCCGTCCATTCGTGGGAATTTCCGCAGCTTTCCCATTGAAGATCTGGTGAAAGAAGCAAAGGATCTTGCGGACAAAGGTGTTCGTGAACTGATTCTTGTGGCACAGGAGACGACACTCTACGGTAAAGACCTTTACGGCAGAAAGGCATTGCCTGAGCTTCTAAAAGCGCTTGCGGCGATTGACGGTGTTTACTGGATCCGCATTCAATATTGTTATCCGGAAGAGATCACAGATGAATTGATTGAGGCGATTCGCACTGAGCCGAAGGTATGTCATTATTTGGACATTCCGATTCAGCACTGCAGTGACCGCGTTCTGAAGCGCATGGGACGCAGAACGAATCAGGAACAACTTCGCGAAATGATTGGAAAGCTTCGCACAGCGATTCCGGATATTGCGCTGAGAACCACACTGATCGCCGGTTTCCCCGGTGAGACGGAGGAAGACCACGAAGAGATGATGGCGTTTGTCGATGAGATGGAGTTTGAGCGTCTCGGTGTTTTTGCCTACTCTCAGGAGGAAGATACGCCCGCTGCGATGATGCCGGATCAGGTGGACGAGGATGTGAAATTAACATGGAGAGATGAACTGATGGAACTTCAGCAGGAAATTTCTCTGGATAAATCAGAAGCGATGGTTGGTCGTGTGGTCGAGGCCATTGTTGAGGGCAAGGTTGCCGACGAGGCTGTCTACGTCGGTCGAACGTACATGGATGCCCCCGGTGTTGATGGTTATGTGTTTATTTATACGGATGAAGAACTGATGAGCGGACAGTTTGTGGATGTTCGCATCACCGGGGCTTCCGAATATGATCTGATAGGAGAACTGACAGATGAATCTGCCCAATAAATTGACGATACTTCGCATATTGATGGTTCCGGTGTTTGTTCTGTTCATGTTGACTGATCTCGGTGGTCAGTACAGTAATGTGATTTCTTTGGTGATTTTTGTGATTGCCAGTCTGACAGACTCGCTGGATGGTTATCTCGCCAGAAAAAATAATTTGGTGACGAATTTCGGAAAATTCATGGATCCGTTGGCGGACAAGCTTCTGGTGTGTTCCGCGCTAATCTGTCTTGCCGAGTTGGACCGCATTCCCACATGGATGGTACTGATCATCATTGCCAGAGAGTTTATTATCAGTGGCTTCCGTTTGGTTGCCTCTGATGCAGGCGTGGTGATCGCAGCCAGCTACTGGGGCAAAGTAAAGACCGTGGTGCAGGTGATTATGATCATTGCATTGTTGATCGAATTTCCCTTTGCAATGATCATCGCATGGGTGGCGGTAATTCTGACGGTAGTATCATTGGTTGATTATATCGCAAAGAATATTGATATCATTAAGAAGGGCGGCATATAGAATGACGGTAGAAATCATTTCGGTCGGAACAGAGCTTCTGCTGGGAAACATTGTGAATACAAACACCCAGTATTTGGCACAAAAGTGTGCCGGCCTTGGTCTCTCCATGTATTATCAGTCTGTGGTAGGTGATAATGAAGAGAGGATGACGCAAGCGTTTTCGCAGGCATTTGAGCGCTCAGATATTTTGATTTTGACCGGAGGCCTTGGGCCGACGGAGGATGATTTGACAAAGGAAGTGTGTGCTAAGGTAATGGGGCTTCCCCTGTATCCGGATGAGCACAGCCGTGAACGGATACAGAGTTATTTTGTACGCACCGGAAGAAAGCAGATCACAGACAATAACTGGAAGCAGGCGATGGTTCCCGAGGGAGCGATTGTGCTGGACAATCACAATGGAACGGCTCCCGGACTCATCGTCGAGAAGGATGGAAAGTGTGCGATTTTGCTGCCGGGTCCGCCGAATGAGTTGATTCCGCTGTTCCACGAACAGGTGGAACCTTATTTGAGAAAACGCTGTCCTGAAACGATCTTTTCAGAGATGGTAAAACTTTGCGGCGTGGGTGAGAGTCGTGCGGAGACGATGATCAAGGATATGATCGATGCACAGACAAACCCGACAATCGCAACTTATGCAAAGACAGCAGAATGCGATATCCGAGTGACTGCACGGGCAAAAAATGAGGCTGAGGCGGAGGAAATCATTCGTCCTGTGGTGGAGGAACTCTATCGTCGGTTTGGCCACCATATCTTTACCGTCAGAGAGGACGAGACGCTGGAGCAGGTAGTGGTGAATCTTTTAAAGAAAAATGGATTGACCGTCACTGCAGCGGAATCCTGTACCGGAGGACTGGTTGCAGCTCGTCTGATCAATGTATCCGGTGCCTCTGATGTGTTAAAAAGCAGCTTCATCACCTACTGTGACGAGGCGAAACACAGGCTCTTAAGTGTACCGAAGGAATTGCTTGATCAATATACAGCGGTGAGTGCAGAGGTCGCCGAGGCGATGGCGATCGGCGGTGCAAAGGCTGCCGGAGCGGATTCCTGTTTGTCGGTGACCGGCATTGCAGGGCCGGATGGAGGAACCGAGGAAAAACCGGTAGGATTGGTATATATTGGTTGTTATCTGAACGGAAAGACGATTGTGCGGGAGTTTCGACTGCGCGGGAATCGTGAAAAAATCCGTGAGCAGGCGGTCGTACAGGCGTTAGACCTTTTGCGACGCTGTCTTTTGGAGCAAATGGGAGAATCGTAAATGCAGTTTTTGTTGACCTTACTACGCATACTGGGCATAGTGATTCTGGCAGTCATTTTGCTGGTTTTGCTTGTTGTGCTGTTGGTGTTGTTCGTGCCAATCCGCTATCAGGTCCGGGCCGAGAGTAAGGCAGATGGTTCGCTTGACGTGAAAGCGAGAATACACTGGTTGTTGCATTTGATCAGTCTGACGGTTGAGTATCAGGATAAGCTGACTTATCGGCCAAAGATAGGTGGAATTTTGCTTGGCAACCGAAGCGAGGCGAAGAATAAGGGGAACCCACAGTCGCCTGTTTCAATGCAACCGGAGCTGAGAACGCAACCCGAACCGGAATCCGAACCC
>JAFQDI010000015.1 GCA_017416055.1 Lachnospiraceae bacterium | reverse complement strand
TTATAATCTTAAGGAAGAAGTAAGCGTGTCATTGCTGCAGGCCAAGGCATATCTGAAACTGGGTGATATGGAAAAAGCTAGAGAGAAACTGGATTATGTGATAAAAAAAGGCAACAAATTGTACGCGGTGACGGAAGCGAAACAACTCATGGAAACCATTCATAACGGAGCGGAATCGGAGGAACGGTAAATATGAATCCTTCAACGTTTATCATATGAATCACTTGTGTGAGGACAGAGTGTGGTAAAAGACGCAGAAATCCCTCCGCCAAATGTGACGAATTTGTCATGTTAAATAATAATTAAACAATTCACCCCTCTAAACCATTGAATTAAACTCAGTTTATGCTATAATAATACGAAACGAGGGGGACGCAAGATGAAGATTGTTGATAATGCGGTAATCATGGCGGCTGGTACGTCCAGCAGATTTGCTCCGCTTTCCTATGAGATGCCGAAGGCGCTGATTTCGGTCAGAGGAGAGGTATTGATCGAACGTCAGATTCGTCAGCTCAAGGAAGCAGGAGTTACTGACATATACATTGTAGTGGGCTATAAGGCAGAGATGTTTACTTACCTGGAGGAAAAGTTCGGGGTTCATCTGGTGTTGAACTCCGATTTTTTGCGTAGAAACAATAATGGCAGTATCTATGCGGTTCGGGATGTTTTGAAGAATACCTATATTTGCTCTGCGGATAATTATTTTTCTCAAAATCCGTTTGAGCGGGAAGTGTCCGATTGCTACTACGCGGCGGTGTATGCGGACGGCCCGACGAAAGAGTGGTGCATGGAGAGCGATGCGGATGGTACGATCTGTGATGTGACCGTCGGCGGAGCTGATGCGTGGTATATGTTGGGGCATACGTTTTGGGATGAGAAGTTCAGCCGGAAGTTTGTGGAAATCCTCAACCGGGAGTATGATCTTCCCGAGACGAAGGATAAGCTCTGGGAGAGCATCTACATGGAGCATCTGGATGAACTGAAGATGAAGATCCGTAAGTATGCAGACGATGTGGTGTTTGAGTTTGACACGCTGGATGAGCTTCGAGAGTTTGACGAGAGCTATGTTGATGACACACGATCTGAGATTCTTAGAACAGTTGCGAAGGAGCTGAGCTGTCCCGAGAAGGATATCCGGTCAGTCACTGCGTATAAAGATAGCACGAACGAGGCGGCAGGCTTTACGTTTACCTGCCCTGCCGGAGACTTTGAGTATTCGTACAAAGAGAAACAATTAAGAAAACGATAAGAGGGAATTGTCTGTTCTTAAGACAAACCAATCCGCTGAAGATGTGGAAGAAGGGAGTAATTATGGCAAGAGAAGTGATCCGCGAGGACATTGCAAAAGTCAAACAATTGATGAATCTGGTGCTTGGCACGGATGAATATGTTGACTTGTCCCGCATGGGTGGTCTGACCAATCATACCTACAAAGTCACATTGGCTGACAGCGCCGAATATGTGGTCCGTATTCCGGGAGAGGGAACGGAAGAGATGATCGTCCGCAGTGATGAGATGATCAGCACGAGGTTGGCCTGCGAACTGGGGATTGATGCAGATCTGCTTTATTTTGACAAAATGGGTGCGAAGGTGACCCGATATATCCCGAATGCAGTGACGATGTGTGCGGAAACGCTTCATGAGCCAGAGCGGATCGAAAAAGTAGCGCGTATCTTTAAGCAGCTTCATTCCTGTGGCGCGGATACCAAAGTTCCCTTTGAAGTGTTTGACATGGCTGCAAGTTATGAGAAAATCATTGAGGATAAGCAGGTGAGCATGTTTGCGGACTACGCCGAGATCAAGGCAGAGGTGATGCAGATCAAGGCGGAGATTGACGCTGCGTTTGAGATCAAGAAGGTGCCCTGCCACAACGATCCGCTGTGCGAGAACTGGGTCGAGGGCGACGGAAGGATGTATCTGATCGACTGGGAATACGCAGGCATGAATGACGGAATGTGGGACTTGGCAGATGTGTCGATTGAGGCGGGATATGACAGAATCTGCGATAGACTGCTTCTGTGCACATATCTGGGAAAGGAGCCGGACGTGATGGATGAGAAGCATTTCCTTGCGAGCAAGATCTATGTGGATTATCTGTGGACCCTGTGGGCGAAAGCGAGAGTGCCCTATGACGGTCAGCCCATGGAGGATTGGGCGGTGGAGCGTTACAACCGAATGAAGACGTTTATCGACGAGTACAAGACAAGATAAAGGAGAATGACGATGACAGCTGGTATTATTGCAGGAATTACATGGGCAATTGCGACAGTGGTTTTGGGGATTGCGTTAGGGATGAGCCCGTTTTGTTCCACGGAACAGGCGATCTTTTTGGCGCCTTTTGTGAGTACGTTTTTGCATGACGCATGTTCTGCGATCTGGTCAGCCGTGTACAACGGAGCCAAAGGAAACTTGAAGAATGTTTGGAAAGCATTTCGGACGAAGAGCGGAAAGTGGGTCGTGATCGCGGCTGTAATCGGTGGACCGGTTGGCATGACCGGTTATGTGATGGCGGTGAATTATATGGGCGCATCCATCGGTGCGGTAGCCAGCGCGATTTTTCCCGCGATCGGATCAATTCTTGCGTACTTTTTCCTGAAAGAAAAAATGAAATGGTATCAGTGGGTGTTCTTACTGTTTACTCTGTTGGGTGTATATGGACTGAGTTATTCACCGGATCTTCAGATTGAGAATTTCTGGCTGGGGCTTTTGGGAGCCCTAATGTGCGCCTTTGGCTGGGGAATCGAGGCGGTGATCCTTGCCAAATGTCTGACTGATCCGGAAGTGACCGATGAATATGCGCTCCAGATTCGGCAGACCACTTCCGCTGTAGTGTACGGTCTGATCATTTTGCCGGTATTGAAAGGCTGGGGCTTTACCGCGAGTCTTCTTACACCTGCAACCGGATGGCTGATCCCGACGATTGTGATCGCAGGTTTGTTTGCGACGGTGTCTTATCTGTTTTATTATAAAGCGATCGCAAAGATCGGTGCGTCCAAGGCGATGGCGCTGAATGTCACCTACTGTGCATGGGCGATCGTATTTACCGTGTTAATCCTCGGAGATACGTCAGTTTTGACGGTACCAACGATTCTGTGTTCACTGGTTGTTCTGATCTGTGGAATCTTTGCCGCGGCAGACTTTAAGGAGATTTTGAGTAAACGCGCATAAATCGCGCACAATAATAAATGTTTGGAGAACCAAAGATGTTACTCTATATTGATCCCGGAACGGGAAGCATGCTTTTTACGATTCTGCTCGGTATAATCGGAGCGGGAATGTATTCATTGCGAATGTTGATGATCAAGCTTCGCTACAAAGTCAGCGGAGGGAAGGTCGAGGCGAGCAGTTCGAAGATTCCCTTTTTGATCTACTCAGATGATAAGCGATATTGGACGGTATTTGAGCCAATCTGCAGAGAACTGAATAAGTGGAAAAAGGATGTCGTATATTGGACAGGATCACCGGATGATCCCGCTTTAAATTGTCCTTATGAGCATGTGAAGGCAGAGTATATCGGCAAGGATAACCGGTCGTTTGCACGGCTGAATCTGTTGAATGCGACGATTGTTCTGGCGACGACACCGGGTCTGGATGTATATCAGTGGAAACGTTCCAAACAAGTAGATTATTATATACATATCCCTCATGCGGCCAGCGAGATCATCCTGTACCGTATGTTCGGGATTGATTATTATGATGCAATTCTGTTGTCCGGTGATTATCAGGGACAGGACATCCGCAATCTGGAGAAGCTTCGCGGGTTGCCTGAGAAAGAACTGGTGAAGATCGGTATCCCTTATATGGATAAAATGGCAGAACGATTGAAAACGATGGGTCCGGCTGCGGAACACCCTCGCACCGTACTGTTGGCTCCGTCCTGGGGCCCGAGTGCGATCCTGAGTGTTTACGGTGGAAAAATCATCGATGTCCTGTTAAAGACCGGATATCAGGTGATTATTCGTCCTCATCCCCAGTCATTTACCTCCGAGAAGGAAATGATCGAGACCTTGATGCAGGAGTACCCGGATTCCGAACAGCTTCAGTGGAATCGGGACACGGACAACTTTGAAGTGCTTCGCCGATCGGATATTTTGATCTCGGATTTCTCCGGCGTTATTTTTGAGTTTTGTCTGATTTATGACAAGCCGGTGATTTATACTGATCCTCGCTTTGATTTAAGTCCTTATGATGCGTGGTGGCTGAATACTCCGCTGTGGACGACGTCTGCGCTGCCGAGACTGGGATGCCAGTTGACCGAAGAAAACATGAGTGATCTGAAGAGTCTGATCGACACCTGCCTGACCGATCCGAAGTACGCAGAGGGACGTTCTGAGGTGAAAAAAGAGACTTGGGTGTATCCGGGAGAGGGCGCGGAGCGCGCTGCTGCTTACCTGATCAATAAATATGAGGAACTGACTCGGACAGAAGAGGTAAAATAATATGTCATTCTTTTCGATTTTAGAGACATTGCTGATCGGACCGTTAAAGCTGGTTTTTGAGATCATCTTTGAATTGGCGCATCGTCTGATCAGACATCCCGGACTGGCGATCGTTGCACTCAGTCTGGTGATGAATCTGTTGGTGCTTCCTTTGTATAAGCGTGCGGATGCGATGCAGGAAAGAGCACGCGACATGGAGGCGAAGCTGCGCGACGGAATCGCACACATCAAAAAAACATTCTCCGGTGATGAGCGGATGATGATTTTACAGACGTATTATCGTCAGAACAATTATTCTCCGCTGTCTGCGCTGAATGGTTCGGTGTCATTGTTGCTTGAAATCCCCTTTTTTATGGCGGCATATCAGTTTTTGTCCCATTTGGAAGTGTTAAACGGGGTTTCTTTGGGACCGATTGCGGATTTGGGTGCGCCGGACGGACTCATTGTCATCGGAAGCTTGCAGATCAATCTGCTCCCGATTTTGATGACACTGATCAATGTGATCTCCAGCGCGCTTTACCTGAAGGGATTCCCCTTGAAGACGAAGATTCAGCTCTACGGAATGGCCTTATTTTTCCTGGTGTTCCTTTACACATCGCCGTCCTGTCTGGTCTTTTACTGGACATTGAACAATGTATTTTCACTGGGTAAGACCTTAGTGTATAAGCTGATTCGTTCGCCGAAATTTATAGAGCGGCAGGAAGCAAAGCAAAAAGCCAAAGAAGAAAGAAACGCAGAGCTTGTTAGTGGTAAGGAAGTAAAGCCAAATAAAAAGATATTTGTACTAGGCGCACTGTTTTTGACGGTACTGATCGGACTGGTTATTCCGACCACCTACATTGCAGCATCACCTCAGGAGTATATTGATCTCAACTATTTCCACAATCCGCTTTGGTATGTGGTGAGCACCGCAAGTCTGTCGGCAGGCTTTTTCCTGGTTTGGATGCGTGTATTTTACTGGTTGTCCGGCCCGAAAGGGAAGGTTGTTTTTGAAAAGGCTGTTTGGATTCTGAGCGGTGTGTTGTTGGTCAACTATATGTTTTTCGGAACGAATCTGGGTGTGATCTCTTCGACACTTCAGTATGAGGAGAGCCTGCAGTTCACCTTTTGGGAGCATGCGGTCAATCTGCTTTGTCTGGCGGCGGTTGCTTTTGTGATGTATTTGGCTGCAAAACACTGGAAGCGTGCGGTGGCAACTGTACTTTTGACGGCGGTTATTGCGCTTAGCGGAATGTCAGCCCTCAATGTGGTAACGATCAAGCGTTCAGTGGATGAGATCTCCAAGGAAGAAATCACGGGAGAAGAAGCGACACCGCATTTTCAGTTGAGCAAAACCGGAAAAAATGTGATCGTGTTTATGCTGGACCGTGCAATGGGACAGTATATTCCGTATTTGTTGAATGAAAAGCCGGAACTGAAGGAACAGTTTGCCGGATTCACCTATTATTCCAACACCATCTCGTTCGGAGGCTTTACCAATGTGGGCACGCCTG
This sequence comes from Lachnospiraceae bacterium, assembly GCA_017416055.1. The sequence goes on along the minus strand of JAFQDI010000015.1, from coordinate 3,192 downwards.
CCATGCTCGGCGGATATGAGTACACGCCGGTTGAGATGAACAAGCGTGATAAAGAATTGCTGGTGACGAAGCACAATGAGGCACTGAAGGTGATGCCGGTCACGTTTTTGAATCACGGATTCAAGGTCACGGTGTGTGATCCGGTGTATGCCAATTATCAGTGGATCCCGGATCTTTCCATCTACGATGAGTATCCTGAGATTCAGAAATACATTACCAAAGGAAAATTTGGCAGCGTAGAACAGAAGAAGGCAACGATTCAGAACAATCACCGGAACTTCTTCTGCTTCAGTTTGATGAAGACGATGCCGCTGTTTGTTCAGCCCGGCATCTATGACTATGGCCGTTATCTTCAGGCAGTATCGTACACGAATGATGTGGTATATTCCACTCAGAATCGATTGAACAAGTCGGTCGCGACCGGTCTTCACAAGGACTTTATGGAAGCGTACAACGCGTTGACCAACCTTCCTCAGATGACGAAGGTGACGGAAGGGGAGGAGAACACTTTCCTGTTTATGGCCAACGACGTGACACATGATCCGATGCTGCTGCGGGAACCGTCATATAAACCGGTCCTTTACGTGGACAATACCCAGTATGATGAGAAGCATACAGATCGATTTACCGTGAACGGAATCACACTCAAAGTGGACGATTCTCTGCAAATGAGTCATTACCAGTCCAACATGGCTGCACTGATTCAGTTGGGAAAATGGTTCGATTATCTGAGAGAGAACGGAGTCTATGACAATACGAAGATAATTCTGGTATCCGATCATGGCCGCCATCTGGGGCAGCTTGAGGAATTGATCATGGATGACGGTTCCGACAAATGTAAAGATGTCGAGCTGTATTACCCGCTGCTGATGGTGAAGGATTTTGGAAGTACAGAGTTTTCTACATCGGATGAATTCATGACCAACGGAGACGTGCCTACGCTGGCGATGAAGGACGTGATCGCTAACCCGGTGAATCCCTTTACCGGAAAGCCCATCAACAGCGACGAGAAGACCGCACACGATCAGTTTGTCATCATGACGGAGAAGTGGAGCGTGGCTACCAACGATGGCTATACCTATCTGCCTTCGGAGTGGGCCAGTGTGAAGGATGACCTTTGGGATAAGGATAATTGGACATTTTATGATGGGAATCGGGTGCTGAAGGAACATAAGGCACCGTAAATTCGATTAATAAACAGTCACCGATGGCAGATTGATGCGGTTGGTGACTGTTTTATATTGCGTGGGGTTGGGGAGTTATGGTAAAATAAAGGTGAGGAGGTGGTGAGATGAATCTATGGCAGAAATTTGAAATCAAGCGTGGCTCGACGATGGAAAATGGAGGGATTTCATTTCACTATGAAGCAGGTATCAGCGCGGAATTAAAGAAGAAATATGAGCAGTTCGGTCGCTGGCTGAGAAAAAACTATGCTTTCCCTGTACATATCCATGTGTATCTATTAAATTGTCAAAGAGTGAAGCTTCGCAACGGGAAAATGGTGTATGGAAGTTTTCGCTGGTTTCCCAAACGTTCACCCTATATTCGGATTCCATCTGCAATAGAAGAGGATTTATTGGAAGAATATACACCGGAGGAGATATGTGATTCCATGTTATCTTCTCTGGTTCATGAGCTGACGCACTATTATCAATGGGTGTTAGACCTCGAGCAGAGTGAAGCGGTTTCAGAACGACAGGCGAATTATTTCCGGTATCGGATTGTCGATAAATTCTATCAGGAACAAGGGTAGAAGATGAAATGAAAAGTGGCCTGCTTATGCGAGTGTTCGAGAAAATCAAAGGTATGATCAGAAAATGATGGTGCGGGCTTAGGAGGTTATCATGGGCTGCTGGGGTATGGGATTGACACAGAGTGATGAATTCTGTGAGATTTACGACAAATTTATGGAAGAGTATAACGAGGGCGAAGAGGTAGAAAAAATCACTGCGAAGATTCTTGCAGAATACCACGAGGAATTTGATGACAATGACGGTGTGATGCATGATGTCTACTTCGCTCTTGCAAAAGCAGAATGGATGTGTTGTGCGCAATCAAAGTCGATTTTGAATCGGGTTGAACAGATTATCCAAAGGTGAAAGAATTTGAACAAGTTTTGGGAGTCGTTGCAAACGCCGAGAAGTACAGCACGGAAGCGAAAGCCTGCCCCGAAATATGACTTTGCAGATCTGGAAAAGGGAGAGATATTCTGGTATCGAAGCAAGGGGACAATTTATGGTGCGATGGTTTTGGAGAAACTTTCAAAGAGACACTATCTGGTGGTTCTGTCAGAAGCACTGGGTAAAGAGCCGAAAACAACCGAGGAAATTTTGAATGCACCAATCTATACAGCGGTATGGTTTATTACTTTACTTCCGACAAAGAGGATTCATTGTCTCGGAAAAGAGTCTGTAGAAGGTCAGTACAATGGCAGAGCAGGGCTATATTTGACGGAATCGATAGATTATTGTGAAAACTTTGGATATGATCGACATTGGGAACATATGACCCGTAGTTTAGTCTTTCCGGATATGAGAGTCAGAGATTTGCTGGTAGTGGATAATGTGCCAGAGTCATTTAAGCGTCCGGAAGCGCTGCAAAAAGGCATTGAGCTGGCATCTCGTTTTAACGGAAGAAACAAAGGTATCCAGATCGTGGTATAGCCAAGGAGGGGATGATGAAAAAGATCTTTTACGAGTGCGAAGAAACCGGAATTATCACAGAAGAAGAGTGCATGAGTTCCGCTCAATTTCTGATAGTAAAGAAATATTCGGTTTTATATCAAGAAGAATTGCAGCGGTTTCGAAAGTCTCCTTTGAACATATATGGTTTGCCATATTTTAAGACGGCAAAACATAAATATCATGGAGTAGGGAGAGCAACATCGATTTCTGCAGAGGGACAAAAGTGGTTTTTGTCAAAGGAACAAAAAATGCTTGCTAAAGCACTGGAAAAAGCGGATTGGGACGAATCGATATTTCTTCGGGAAGAGGAAGTGGCAGAGCGATATCGGAGTATGTATAAACACGCTGATCATTATGAACTGATTTGGGTTAGAATCAGTGATGCGAATGATCGCATTCCGTCAGGTTATCGATTCCTCGGTTACGATATTTCTTACCCTGTCGATTGCGGGAGTTCATTCTCCATCATCTGCGACTGCATGTTCATCTGTCGCTGGCACGGTTGCGA
>JAFQDI010000014.1 GCA_017416055.1 Lachnospiraceae bacterium | reverse complement strand
TCCGTCAAATCCGACTACGGAGATATCCTCCGGCACGCGCATACCATGATCACGGATGGCACGGATCGCTCCGAGAGCCATCGTATCGGACATGGCAAATACTGCAGTCAGATCCGGCATTTTATTCATCAGACGCTCCATGGCATCGTATCCCTGAGAGATTGAGAACAGGGCCGGTTCATACTGATCGTCCTGTTCGAACGGGATACCGTGGGAATCAAACGCTTTTCTGCAGCCGATGTATCGGGTGATGGCTGCGCGGGATTTTTCCAGCTGACCTCCCAGAATACCGATTCGGGTATGTCCGAGATTCATAAGGTACTCAATCGCCGCAAACGCTGCCTGGGAGTCATCGGTGCTGACACTGGAAAGATTCTCGAATCCCAAAGATTCTGCCGAGTTGGTAACAAGCACACATGGGATCGATACCTTGGAAAACCGCTCCTTAAAATACGAGAGGTTACTTCCCAGGAAAAGAATACCGCGCGGTCTGCGCTCCACCACAACGCGAAGCGCCTGCTCCATCTCATCTTCCATCTCACCGATATAGTACATCAAACATGCAAAGCCTTTCTCGCGGATCATGCCCTGCATCTGCTCCACAATGGAAGCAAAGAGCATGTTCTGATTACCTTTTACGATAATCGCGATTCCGCTGCTGGCCTGCTGTTTTAAGTGTTTTGCATTGCTGTTTAATTTGAAGTTATGTTTTTCCACAACTTCCATGATCCTCGCGCGGGCTTTTTCCGAAACATCCGGATGGTTATTGAGCACACGGGAGACAGTTCCCACGGCATAACCGGATTCCCTTGCGATGTCTTTTATCGTTAACGTCACAGATTAGCCCTTTACAGCGCCGGCTGCAACGCCCTTGATGATGTGTTTCTGACCCAGCAGGTAAATGATAACGATCGGGATAACGGTCAGCATGATACATGCCATCATCGGTCCCATCTCTACCTTACCGTAGCTGCCACGGAAGTACTGGATCAGCATCGGAATTGTCTTATATTTCTTGATGTCGAGAACCAGAGTCGGCAGGAGGTAGTCGTTCCATACCCACATTGCTTCCAGAATACCAACAGAAACCATGGTCGGCTTTAACATTGGCATAACGATTAAGAAATAAGTCTGGATCGGATTACATCCATCGATCATGGACGCCTCTTCTACCTCTAACGGGATAGACTTCATGAAGCCTGCAAACATGAATACAGCAAGGCCTGCACCGAAACCAAGGTAGATAACCCAAATGTTCCACGGAGTGTTCAGTTTCAGCTGGTCTGCTGTCTGGGACAGGGTAAACATAACCATCTGGAACGGTACAACCATGGAGAACGCGAACAGGAAATATAATGCGGAAGATACAAATCCTTTTACGCGAGTGATGAACCAGGAGCACATGGAGCAGAATAAAAGAATCGCTACAACGGAACTCAAGGTGATAAAAAAGCTGTAACCAAGGCTCTGTAAGAAGCCTTTGGATGTGATCGCATTCACATAGTTCTCAAGACCTGCAAATGTCTCTGCAGTCGGAAGTGTAAATGCAGTATTGGTAGAGATCGCAGACTCTTTCTTTAAAGAGTTGAACAGGATCATAACGATCGGGTACATGTAAAGGATTGAGGCAATGCTCAGGATCACAGTCCAGATCATATCGGAAGCACTCTGTTTTTTCTTCATTACTGCTGCACCTCCTTGGAACGTGTTGCCTTAAGCTGGATCATGGAGATTGCTACAACCAGGATACAGAATACAACAGCCTTCGCCTGACCAAGGCCCTTCCACTGTGCACCGGCACGTGCGTAGAAAGTATTGTAGATGTTCAGGGCGAGCATTTCTGTCATATGCTTCGGTTCACCGGCTGTAAGAGCAAGGTTCTGGTCGAACAGCTTGAAGGAATTTGTCAGTGTTAAGAATACACAAACGGTGATGGAGGACATTACCATCGGGATCTTTACACGGATCAGAGTGATGATCGCGTTTGCACCGTCGATGGCTGCTGCCTCGAGGAGATCCTCCGGTACGTTCTGAAGACCGGCAATGTAAATGATCATCATGTAACCGATCTGCTGCCATCCGGTCAGGATGATCATACCCCAGTAACCGGCCTCGCTGTTGAGGGCCAGAAGCGGCTCACCAACAAGGGAAAGTACACAGTTGATCAGGATCTGCCAGATATAGCCTAATACGATACCGCCGATCAGGTTCGGCATAAAGAATACGGTACGGAAAATATTGGTACCTTTTAATTTACGTGTCAGTAACAGTGCGAGACCAAACGCGATCACGTTGATCAGGACGATGGATACCACTGCGAAAGATACAGTGAATCCGAGAGCGTTCGTAAATGTTTCATCCGCGAATACTCTCTGGTAGTTTGAGATTCCTACCCATTTTGCATTTTTAACGGTTGTGAACTGACAGAAGGAGAGATACAGACCCTCTCCAAACGGAATCATAAATCCGATCACGAATGCAAGAAACGTAGGAAGCACAAAGAGCGGTGAAAACTTCTTCAGCGCTTTTTCCATAGATACGCTCCTTTCTCATACTTCAGGCCCGGTCTTTACAACCGGCCCCCGATAAAACGGGGCAGGCAAGTCACTTGCCCGCCCCTTGTTTCAGGTTCTATATTATGTCAATAAATTATGTCAGAAACTACTGCGGATTAGCAAATGCATACTCTGTAGCCCAACCTTCAACGAATGCTGTAACAACTTCTGCCCAGTTATCGTCTGTCTGATCTGCAGCGTATGCTGTAAGAGCAGAACCTACACCGTTCTTCCACTCCTCAGACGGCATTGTCGGGAAGTTCCAGGATACCGGCTTCTTGCCAGCTGCTGTGTACTCAACGTCCTGTTTAACGAAGAGGTTCGGAGATTCAACAGCGTTCTGGAACGGGATTACGAAGCCCATCTGGTTAGCCATTGCATCTGTACCCATATCGGATGTTACGCACCAGTTCATGAAATCAAGTGTAGCCTGGATGTCATCTTCGCTTGCCTCAGCGTTTACACACCAGTAGTTCTCTGTACCTGTGCAGAGACCCTGGTTAGCTTCGTCACCAACACCAACGTAGATCGGGATCATAGCCAGATCATCGTCTGTGAACTTGCCTTCGCCAACGAGGTTGCCGTACTCCCAGGAACCATTCTGGAAGAATACTGCTTCACCTGCAAGGAACTCATTACGGGAGTCATCACCTGTCTTAGCTGCTAACTCAGCCGGCTCACATGTGGAGTTGTTGATGTAAAGATCCCAGATATTTCTGTAGTTGTCAAGGTATGTACCTTTGATCTCAGCTGTGGAACCGATACCATCTGCCTGATACTCGAAGTAGATCGGAAGGTTTGCAAGGTGTGTTTTGAATCTCCAGTCGGAGGAACCGTCCATACCTGCGGAAGAGAATGCTGCGAAGCCGAGCTCATCTTTACGAGCTGTGATATCTTCTGCAACTGCCTTTAATGTCTCGAAGGATGTGATCTCATCAATGGAGTGACCAGCCTGCTCAAGGAGAGTCTTGTTAGCGATGATACCATAGGACTCAACTACGTATGCGATACCCTTAACTGCATCGCCATCTTTTAATGCGAAATCTTCGCTTGTAAGCTGACCGTAGATTTCAGAACCGGAAAGGTCATAGCAGTAATCTGTCCAGTTAGCAAGACCAACCGGGCCGTTTACCTGGAATAATGTCGGAGCGGAGCTCTTGCCCATCTCGGACATAAGTGTTGTCTCATATTCACCGGAAGCTGCTGTAACAACTGTTACCGGAACGCCTGTCTCCTCTGTGTAAGCTGCTGCAAGATCCTGCCACTGCTGATCCTGCTCCGGCTTGAAGTTGAGGTAGTAAACAGCGCCTGCTGCCTCTTTTGCTTCTTCCTTAGCTGCTTCAGTTTCTTTTGCTTCTTCCTTAGCTGCCTCAGTAGCTGCTTCTGCTGCTGCAGCTGTTGTCTCTTCTGCCTGGCTGCCGCAACCTGCTAATAAGGAAGCGCCCATAGCAACTGTAAGAGCAACTGCTAAAAATCTTTTCTTCATAATATGTTCCTCCTGTATTTCTTTTTGCGGATAAACCGCGGTTTCTGGAAATGTCTCCTT
>JAFQDI010000277.1 GCA_017416055.1 Lachnospiraceae bacterium | reverse complement strand
TGCACCGGTACTGGAAGCTTATGCAAAGGTAAAAAACGAGAATTAAGATTAAGAGATCATCAGAAGGGCCGCTGCACGGGAGTGTGGCGGCCTGTTTTCCTGCGCGGAGGTTTTATTTTGATCCACAAAAACATATATTTGTTCCTATTGACATTTTCCTGAAAAACAAGGAAAATAGAGATATCAGAAATTGGTTGAATGCATGGCTTCTGTTTTTGGGAAGTGATGATCCGGAGGAAGCCGAAAAAGATCGCGCACTGGCGAAACAGCGTGAGGAGTGTGAGGCCGCTTTGTTGCGGATCGCACAGATGGAAAGAGACATGGAGAGAAGGAGTTTGTAAGGATGCAGTACGGTTCGAAGAAAATACCGGAGAAGAAGATTTATGAGCATAAACAACATGAGAAAAAAAGCATTTCAGCGTCTAAATTCTGTCCCGCTTTCGGCCGCTGCGGAGGCTGCGCGCTTCTTGATCTGCCTTACAGGGAGCAGCTTGCGAAGAAGCAGGAACAGGTGAATGGGCTTTTGCGCAAATTCGGCAAAGTGGACCAGATCATCGGGATGAAGGGAGAACCCTGGCATTACCGAAACAAAGTCCATTGGGCGTTTGGTACCGATCGGAAAGGAAAGATTATTGCGGGGACCTACGAGGAGAGCACTCATCGTATCGTGCCGATCAGTTCCTGCAAGTTGGAGAATGAGACGGCGAACCGTATTCTCTGCACAATCCGTGATTTGATGCCGTCGTTCCACCTGACTGCGTATAATGAAAATACCGGCAGGGGATTTTTGCGCCATGTGTTGATCCGCACTGCTCATCAAACCGGGCAGGTCATGGTAGTGTTGGTAGCAGCGACAAAGGTCTTTCCCGGAAAGAATAATTTTATCCGCGTGCTTCGCGAGAAACATCCGGAGATCTCGACGATTGTGCTGAACTACAACGATAAATTCACCAGCATGGTGCTGGGAGAGCAAAACACTGTGCTTTGGGGAAAGGGATATATCGAGGACGAACTATGTGGTAAGCGATTTCGCATCTCGCCCCACTCCTTCTATCAGGTGAATTCGGCACAGACGGAGGTGCTGTATCGGACGGCAATTGAGCTGGCCGGACTGACCGGAAAAGAGCGGGTAATTGACGCATACTGCGGAGTGGGAACTATCGGGATCGTCGCGGCGGAGAAAGCCGGTGCCGTGCTTGGCGTGGAACTGAATAAGGACGCGGTGCGGGATGCCATTGGCAATGCGAAAGTGAACGGAGTGAAGAATATTTCCTTCGTCTGTGGTGATGCCGGAGAGTATATGGAGCAGTTGGCAGAGAGTGAAGAAGGGGCTGATGTAGTCCTGATGGATCCGCCCCGAACCGGCAGCAGTGAGGCGTTTATCCGCAGTCTGGGGGCGATGAAGCCTGAACGGATCGTCTACGTTTCCTGCGAGCCGGAGACACTGGCGCGAGATCTGAATGGGCTTACGAAGATCGGATACCGGGTAAAAAAGATGGTACCGGTGGACATGTTCCCCGGAACAGTTGGGTGCGAGATGGTGTGCCTGCTTTCCAAAAAGGAGACTCCGAGATGAAATTGAGATTCAATGTGGGAAATAAAAGACAACCGGATCCCTTTGTTTTTGAGGATAACGGTCGGTTTTATCTGTACGTCACAGCCGATGATGGGGTGGAGGCGTACTCTGCATCCGGATTGTTTGAAGAGTGGCAGTATGAGGGCGTCATTTGCTCGGTAGACGGCTGGAAGAAATACTGGGCACCCTGCATCATCAAGCATGAGGGCAGATATTACCTTTATTTTTCCTGCCAGAAAGAAGGATGTTTCGAGTGGCTCCACGTGGCGGTGGGGGATAGCCCACTTGGCCCTTATGAGGAGAAAAAGTGCTTATTCGACCGGTTTACCATTGATGCACACGTTGTTGAGACGGCGGCAGGATTGTTTTTGTTTTACGCGGAGGACAACCGGGACGGTGAGCGCATCGGCACGAGAGTGTTTGTTGATTGCCTGATTGATCCCTTTACCCCGGCGGGGATCCGGCGAGAAATCATTCTTCCCACCTTCGAGGAGGAAATCTTTCAGAAAAATCGATATGGTGACGGAAAAGACTGGTATTGTATCGAAGGTCCGTTTTGGTTTAGAGAGGGCGATTGGCAGTATGTGATGTACAGTGCCGGATGTTATGAAAATGACAGCTATCATGTGGGGTATGCAGCAGCAAAGTCCGATGAGGAGGACTTGACACTGGTTGAGTTTGAGAAATTCACGGAAAATGGAAACTTTGCCCCTGTGCTGATCAAAAATGAGATTGAGGAAGGGACCGGACATCACAGTTTGATCAAGCATAAAGATCAATATTACATTATTTATCATGGAAGAGATGCGGAACCGATTTTACACGAAGAATATGTGGAAGGGCGAACGGCCAGAATCGCAGGACTTCGGGTTGGTGACGGAAAAATCACGGTGGAGAGAAAATGTTTCCCTGATGCAAAATGACTCTTGACACTATAGACTTGAAAATATATACTTATAGATAAGAATACAAAAGCGAGGTGCGATATGATTCGTCAAATTCAGACAGTAACTGTCAAAGAAAATTATGTACTCGAGGCGCTGTTTGCCAGCGGCGAGACAAAGCAGTATGATATGACCCCCGTATTGGAGAATTTCCCCCAGATCAAGGACGATGCTGAATTGTTGGAGAATCCGAAGGTATCCAAGGACGGCCGTACCGTTTCCTGGGGAAAAGAGCTGAAGCTGGATTCCAAGGCTATCTGGAATCATGGCGTGCTGCTTGATGTTCCGAAGAAGCCTACGCTCAATCACTTGTTGGCATATCAGCTTTTGGTTGCACGTGAGAAGGCAAGGATGACCCAGAGTGAACTGGCGCAGAAGACCGGCATCTATCAGGCAGATATCAGCAAGCTGGAGCGTGGAATCGGAAATCCTTCCATCGGAACCCTGAACAGACTGGTTGAGGGTCTTGATATGGTGCTGAAGATCGAGATCGTTGAGAAGTAAGACTTCGGGAGTAGCATAGATGAAAAAGATTCTGGCCATTGCCAACAGCTTCGGTGTTGATGCAGGGCGTTATCTTTATGGGATTGCCCGAGCACAGAAGGAAGAAGTGAAACTGGTCGTTTTGCATATCGGCGGGTGTAGTCTGCACCGTCACTATCGCAATCTGCTCAGCGAGGAGAGGGCTTACGAGTACCATATCAACGGAATGTATTCCGGCCTGAAGGTATCGTTGAAAGAGGCGATCCTCTCTGACGAGTGGGATTACGTGATCACGCAGCAGTGTAGCCCAAAGTCCGGTGAGTATGAGACGTATCAGCCATATTTGGATGAACTGGCAGCTTATGTGAGGAAGTGTGTTCCGGCAGCGAAGTTGTATTTGCAGATGACCTGGAGCTTTGCAGATGGATGCAGCCGCTTTGAGCTGACACCGTTTAAGAATCGCGAGGAGATGATCCCTGCGGTGCGTGAGGCTTATAGCCGTGCGGCAGAGGCCATCCGTGCCGACGGGATGATCCCTTCTTTGGATGCGATGTGCAGACTGTACGATGAGATCGGGGAGCGGACGTATCGCGATGGCTTCCATTGCAGTCTCGGAACCGGACGATATCTGTTGGGTTGTGTCTGGTTCATGACTTTCTTCGGAAAGGATGTGGCCGGAAATACATTCCGCGATTTCGATGTTGAGGTTCCTGAGGAGGAAGTGATGCTGGCGCAGCGGATCGCGAGGGAAGTTGTGTGAGAGAAGGGCGCGAGCGGTCGTTGAAACTTCTAAAAACAATCAGGATTATATAGTCAATTAGGTAAAAACAAGGTGTAGATTACTGAAAATGGTAATCTGCATCTTGTTTTTATATGTAATAACTTTCAACATTTTGCTATGTCTTTGCAACATAAGTCTATACACTTTAAGTTAAGGCCTTAGTATAATAAAGATAACAAAAAGAGAGTCAATTCCAGGTGGTTCGTTGGTGAAAAAGACTGGAAAAGTGGGCGTTTAAAGAAGTGCTTGATGAGAAAGAGGGAGTTGGAATGGCGTTGCGGATGAAAGAAAAAAGTGCATCTTACGATGTGGTCGTTGTGGGCGGAGGTCTTTCAGGTATGTGTGCGGCAATTGCAGCGGCAAGATATGGGGCTAGTACAGCGCTAATTCATGGTCGGCATGTTTTTGGGGGAAATGCTTCCAGTGAAATCCGTATGCATATATGCGGAGCTTCCGAGAGTATGGAAAAACCGGATTTGGAAGAAGGCGGAATTCTCTATGAAATAATGCTAGAAAATAAGAGTATTAACGACTATTACAATTTCTCAATTTGGGATATGGTTCTATTTAATGCGGTAAAGAAGGAACCAAACTTGACGGCTTACCTGAACACCGTGATGGACGATTGCGAGATGGACGGGACGTCAATCCGCAGAATCACCGCCTATCAGCAGACTACCGAAACGAGGTGGACAATCGATGGAAAAGTATTTATCGATTGCACCGGAAACGGAACACTTGGTTATCTGGCGGGTGCGGAGTATCGAATCGGAAGCGAGGGAAAGGCAGAGTTTGATGAGCCCCATGCGCCGGACGAGCCAAACAATAACCGCATGGGAAACACTTTACTGTTCAAAGCGGTAGACCGAGGCCATTCGGTCCGGTTTAAGCGACCGGAATTTGCGAAAACCTTCACCGAAGAGCAGTTAAAATACAGACCACATTCTTCTGTTCACGGTGCCAAGACAAAGGGCCATGTGGATGATGCGTATGTCCGCATGACTTCTTACAGTGCCTTAGCGGTGGATTATGGTTACTGGTGGTGTGAGCTGACCGGTGAAAAGGAGGATATCATTGATGAATTTGAGGATATCCGCGATGATCTAGTTTCCTGTATTTACGGTGTGTGGGATCATCTGAAAAACGCCGGAGATCACGGTGCAGAGAACTATGATTTGGAATGGGTCGGAATGATGCCTGGCATGCGGGAGAGCAGGCGCTTGATCGGTGATTATATTTTGAATGAAAACGATGTACTGTCCAACCGACAGTTTGAGGATGCAGTAGCTTACGGGGGCTGGGCAATGGATATTCATACCCCGAAAGGGTTGTACGATTTTGATTCGCTTCCGTCAACAATCATCAGCTTTGAGGGAGCCTACACGATACCGTACCGTTCCTACTACTCAAAGAATATCACCAACTTGATGATGGCTGGTCGAAATATCAGCGCTTCGAAGATGGCGATGGGATCGACCAGAGTGATGGGAACCTGTGCAATCGGTGGTCAGGCAGCAGGAACTGCAGCAGCTATGTGTGTGCGTCATGAATGTACTCCCAGAGATATTCTTAAGCATATCACCGAGCTTCAACAGCTTTTGCTGAAGGATGACTGTTACATTCCCGGGGTACGCAATATAGATGAGCAGGATTTGGCGAGAACTGCATCGGTGACAGCCACCTCAGCACGAGAAGGGTTTAGTCCCGAAAAGGTAATCAGCGGAGTTTCCAGAGGTGAGCGGGAAGAGCGAAATATATGGATTTCTGATGGAATGAGCGTAACCGGAGAGACGATCACTTTGAGGCTAGCTGAGCCATCAATTGTTTCACAGGTTCGTCTTACTTTTGATACAAACTTTAGTTATGCAATTAAAATCAGTTTATCAGAAAAGCGACAGCAACAACAACGGATTGGTGTTCCGCCGGAGTTGGTAAAAGATTATACCGTGACATTGTGGAAAGGTGACGAAAAAATTGCGGAAAAAATGGTTACAGACAATGTGCAGAGAGCCAATGCGGTTGATTTTAAACCGACTGTCTGTGATCGGATTACGGTGACGATTCATTCAACTAATGGCGTGGCGGACGCAAGAATTTATGAGGTGAGGGTATATGCCTGAGAAGAGAGAACGAACAGGTTTTCAGGCTTGCCAAATAAAAACATATTTCAAAAGGAGGAAACAAAATGAAACGAGCATTGGCATTGGTGCTGGCACTGGTTATGTTATGCGGTTGCTTGACTGGTTGTGGCGGTGGAAACAAAGAGACCCAGGGATCTGACGAGAAGACCACAGCGGCTTCCGGAAACAACACCACTGAGGTTTCTACCGAGGAGGGCAAGGAATGGTTTGGTACCGAGGATGGAAAAGTGATCACTCTGCGATTCTGGGCAGGTATCCAGCCTGAGTATGGCTATGCGGACATGGTTGAGAACTTCAACAAAGAGTATGAGAGCAAGGGATTGAAGGTTGAGTACGTGAAGTATGTGAACAACACAGATGGAAATCTCCAGTTGGACACTTATCTGCAGGGAGGCGGCGAGATCGACGTATTTATTGGCTATGGCGGAACCAGCAGATTGAAGAAACGTGCAGAGGCAGGTCTGATCATGGATCTGAGCGAGTATATCGAGAAGTACGACTTTGATATTGCAGCAGAACTGGGAGCATCTTCCGCTGCGAAGTATGTCAATGAAGATGGAAGTACCTATGCATTGCCAACCCAGTACAGCAACAGCTGTTGGTTCATCATCAACGCAGACATGTTCCGCGAGGCGGGTCTGGAGATCCCTTATGATGGTTGGACTTACGATGAGTTTTATGCGACATGTGAGAAACTGACTAAAGGTGAAGGTCAGGATAAAACTTATGGTATGTGTTGGAGTTTGAACTTTGCCAATAGTGCATATCAGGTTCCTATGTCTTCTGTGTTGCAGGAGGCTGCATGGTACAAGGATGAAGCGGCAACCGAGAGCAATTTGGACAATGAAGTTTGGAAGGTGGGTATTCAGTTGATGAAGGACACCATGGACAATGGCTGGGCGATCTCCCTCGAGGATGAACTGGCTGATCAGGTGACCGTTGATACACACTTCCTGACCGGAAAGTGTGCGATGTTCCTCACCAGCTCTCAGCTGAGACTTTGCATGGATACCACGACATATCCTCATGATTTCGAGACGGCTATGGTACCTTATCCTGTGCCCGGCGAAGAGTATGCGACTCCTGAGTACATGACTCATGCATCTCAGACCGGAACTGGAGATCTCATCTGTGTTCCTGAGAACACCGAGTATAAGGATGCGGCATTTGAGTTTGTAATGTGGTACATCAAGGGGGGTATGGCTCCACTGATCGCAGGCGGACGTAATCCGCTGTGGGTTGGTATCACTAAAGAGCAGGTAGCGGATGTTTTGACAAAGAAGGCTGATGGCACCGTTGATATGGAATCCATGATGCATTTCCTGTCCGTAGACAGATCTCAGATCGTGGCTAAGGACTATAGTAGTGATTATGATGGAGAGATCAAGGATATTCTCTGGGAAGAAGTTCAGGCGATTCTATACGGAATGAAGACGGTAGACCAAGGTATGAACGATGCAAAGACCAGAGCAGATGAGCTGCTCAAGGGAAAGTGATTTTGAAGCTTCGATCAAAATTATGAATTGAATATAAAGGGGCATTGCTGAAACTGTGTACAGACAGTAATGCCCCTGAGTGTGTTTTGTGATTTTGGGCTTCCTGAGTAGAAAGAGGTATGACAGTATGAAAGAAAAACGTTCTGCGGGACTGAACGGAAAAGCAAAAAGACGAAGAGAAGCATTCATGGCAATTTTATTTTTGCTTCCGAGCCTGATTGGTCTGATCTTTTTGAGTTTACTTCCCATGCTGATCTCAATGGCAGCATCATTGACGGACTGGGAATATACTCGGGGACTTGGCAATTGGAACTTTGTCGGATTTGAAAATTTTATTAATCTGTTTGACGATGCCTGGTTCATCAAATCGTTAAAAAATACGATTATCTACACGATCGGTACAGTTCCGGTGGGGATTTTCGTTGCATTGGTGATTGCTTCGTTGATTGACAATTTCTGTAACGATAAGGTTGCCGGTTATGTTCGAATTGCTCTCTATATGCCCAATATCTGTAACATTGTCGCAGTGTCGGTCATCTGGATGGCGTTGTATTCCTCCTATGGTCCTTTCACGAATTTGGTCCGCGCATTGGGGTGGGAGAATCCTCCTCGGTGGCTAGCGAATTATCATTGGGCGCTCCCTTCTGTTATGTTGGTGGCAGTGTGGGCGAAACTGGGCTACAATGTGTTTATGTATGGAGCTTCGATGGCGGCACTGCCGGCGGAGCTTTATGAGGCGGCAGATCTGGATGGAGCGAATGGACGCCAAAAATTCTGGCACTTAACGATCCCTCTTTTGCAGCCAACGACTTTCTATTTGACAATTACGGCGATCATATCCAGCTTCCAGTCATTTGGTTATACCAACGTTATGACCAAGGGTGGACCAATCGACGCAACCTACACATTGGTTTACTACATTTACAAGAGTGCGTTCGCTTACACAAAGACGGGTTATGCGTCTGCAATTGCAGTTGTGCTGTTCATTATGTTATTGATTGTAACGATTATCCAGTGGATCCACAATAATAAGAAAGAATAGGAGGGAGAGGAAAATGGCAAAGATTAACACGGTAGGCAGTAATACGCCGAAAAATCGAATCACGCGGTTTGTTGTGACTGTTTTTATTGTTGCACTGACAATTTTCATGGTTTCCCCCTTTATCTGGATGGTATCGGCCGCATTAAAGAAAGAAGCGGATGTTATGACAACTCAGTTACAGTTGATTCCGGGATATTTTTATCCGGATAATTTCCTAAAGGTGTTGGGTTTCAACTCGGCCAGTGATTATCATTTTGTCCGTTCTTACTGGAATTCAATCAAAGTCGGTGTACTGTCCACGATTGTTTCAGTGAGCAGTAGTGTGTTGGCGGGATATGCGTTTGCGAAGCTAAAATTTAAAGGGTCAGGAGCATTGTTTATTCTGTATCTGTCGCAGATGATGATTCCCTCTCAGCTTACATTGATTCCCCGATTTGTTATCTTTTCGGAGATCGGGCTGACCGGAAGTCACTGGTCTTTGATCCTGCCGAAGATCGTATCCGTTTCTTCCACCTTTATGATGAGACAGGCGTTTCTGTCTGCACCGGACGAGTTGCGTGAATCGGCAAAAATCGATGGAGCTGGGGAATTCCGTATCTTCCTACAGATTATGACACCAATGGTCATGCCGAGTGTTGCTGCGATCGCAACGGTGCAGTTCATGGGTTCATGGAATAGTTATATGGATCCGCTGATTTTCATCTCCAATTGGAGACAGTGGACATTGCCTTTGGCATTGAACTCCTTTGTCGGTGACACTGGAAGACAGTATGGTTTGACAATGGCAGCTTGCTGTATGGCGACGATACCGGTGTTTATCGTATTTTTGTCAGGGCAGAAATTTTTCCTTCGCGGACTGACCGTTGGAGCAGTGAAAGGATAATCTATGAATAAAAAATCTCGGATTCTCATTATTGTCAGTGTATTGGGTGCAGCGATGATTATTTGCTGTACTCTGGCATTTTGCTGGCTTCTTAGAGGACAAACTCGGGAAATTTCCAGAGATCCGAAAGACTATGGAAATTGGGCTCTTCCCGAGAAATATTCCGAACGGTTGATTTTTCCGGGGGAGATACCCGATACGGCGACCGAGATTGTTTACTACTATAAATATCAAGACGGCTGGGGAAGGCCGATGTGTCAGATATTTTTGCAGTGCAGACTGGCGGAAACTGAATTTAACGCAGAGGTCAGTAGGCTTGGGCAGATATCAAGTGTAGTTGGTGATGAACAGCTAACAGTGAAATATGATGTGGAATCCTTTTTGTACCCAGCGTATGTTACCATAGAAGGATACGATTTTTGTTATGAATATGCGTTAATCAATGAAGTCGATCGGGAAATTATCTACGCGTATGCGATGAATACGATGTATCGGGACATGGGATATGATCGGAAATATCTGCCGGATTACTTTATGGAAGGATTTGAGGATTTTTCTGTAGATGGTCTGGAACGGTTTACGATATATGGCGGGTACAGTGAATAAGAGAAAGGACGTGCAGATGATGGAGAGGAAAGATCCGGCATCAGCGGTGATATGTACATCAAAAATTCTGGAAACGTATGCATTTAGGGAAGAAAAAACGCTTCAGAGAATTGTGCTTTCGGAAGGGGTGGAGGTCATCGGAGCAAAAGCTTTTTTTGGATGTAGCAATCTGGAGTATATTTCCCTGCCATCTACACTCACCAACGTGGATATGAGAGCATTTGACGGATGCGATCGGCTGAGACAGATCGATTATAACGGAAATCGGGCGCAGTGGAGAGAAATAGAAATCAGTATGAATGGGAACGCTGCGTTGCGGGAAGACAGAGTTCATTTTTTGCAATCGGAAACAGAACCGATGCCGGACAGTCCCATCGACCGATATGAAAGAGACGAAAAATGGGACAGAAAAGTTTGTGCGTATGTGAGGGATTTGTTGAGGAAAGGCGGCGATGGGACGTTTTACGTGGTGTTTCCGAATCTGAATGTGAAGGGGGTCACAGTAAAACCCGGAGATATGGTATTTCTTGTCCTACCGTCCGGGGAGACGGTGATGATCGACACGGGAATCCGTGATGTGCGGGAAAAGATACTTGCGTTTTTGAAAGGAATTGATCTGAATAAATTAGACTATCTGATTATCTCACATCCGGATATTGACCACATTGGAAATGCGATGGAGACAGCACGTTTCATTTGCGAGGAACAGGGTGGTAGTATTGGAGACTATATGGTCAATTCTCCGATAGACCGAAATCATCAAGCAGATTTGGCTGTTTATCTTTTTGAACACGGGACGAATATCAGCAACCAAGTACGTGCAGGATATCAGTGGACTGTTGGCGATGTTGAAGTTCAGGTGTTTGGACCGAGGGATGAGGACTTCATTGAGGAAAGAGATTATAATAATCAGGCTCTGGTGTTGAGGTTCAGATATGGTAATTCTACGTTTCTGACCTGCGGAGATATTTATTATTCCAAAGAAAATTATCTGATGGAAATATATGGTTCTCAGCTACAGGCAGATGTGATCAAGACCAATCACCATGGGTGCTACACATCGAACAGCAACGCATGGATAGACGTAGTTAAGCCACATATCGCTGTATCCTGTACAAATGATAACGGATGTACAATGACCTGCAGGGCGTTTGCAGAGAGAGGAATTACGCATTATTCGACTGGATTGGAAGGAACGATAGTTATCTCCATGGATGAAAAGCAAAATTATCAGGTTGCAACCGAAGGCATGCAAATTAGACGATAGAAGGGCGGGGTTGGAGAATGAGATTTAATCGGGATTATGAAAAAGATCCGTACACAATATTATGTTTCGGGGATTCAAATACCTGGGGCTGTATTCCCGAGTGGGAAGCATCGGAGGAACCTTCTGAACGATATCCGCGAGGAGTACGCTGGACTAGTATATTGCAGAGAAATTTGGGAAGTAAGGCTGATGTAGTGGAAGAGGGAATGGGGGGACGAACTACTGTCCGTGAACTGCCGAAGCCAGGGCGCGAAGGCAGATACAAAGTGGCAAAAAAATATTTGCCGGTGAGTCTGCTGACCCATCGGCCTTTGGATATGATCATT
>JAFQDI010000276.1 GCA_017416055.1 Lachnospiraceae bacterium | reverse complement strand
GAAAGTATTACTACGATGTGTTCAAGGCGCAGGGCGGTCTTCATCTCAGAGGAGGGAAGAAAGCATGAAAGAACAGGTTTATACGATTCCATTGATGGATGCTTTCCGGTCGGGAGATGAGTGCCCGTTCTGCTTTATTGAGCGTGCGCTTGAACAACACGCGATCAATTTCGTCCTGGGGTCCGGTGCTTCTTACATGGAGGACGATATCCGCGCACAGACCGATGCGGCAGGATTCTGTCGGGAACATTACAAAAAACTCTACGATTACGGCAATCGGTTGGGGATGGCATTGATTTTGTCCACCCATATGAAGAAGAAAAATAAAGAACTGAACGAGGTCATTGACAAATTCACGCCCGGAAAAAGCGGAATGCTCGGTATGTTCAAGAAAGTGAAGGTGAACACCGATCAGCCCGCAAAGACCACCATCGGTCAGTGGGTGCAGGAGCAGGAGCAAAGCTGCTACGTTTGCGATTACAGCAAGGGCTCCTATGCGCGTTATTTGGACACGTTTTTTGAACTGTATCGCAGAAACGACGAGTTCAAAAAGCTGTTCGAGAACTGCAAAGGATTTTGTCTGCCTCATTTCGGTGACATCACTGAGGCTGCGGACACAGTGCTCACGGACAAGGAAAAGACGGAATTTTTCGGAACCTTGTTTGGGCTGATGAAGAAAAACATGGCCAGAGTACACGAGGATGTGCTGTGGTTTGTGGATAAGTTTGATTACCGCAATATCAATGCAGACTGGAAGAATTCCAAGGATGCGGTTCCCCGCACCATGCAGAAGATGGCGGGAGGACATCCGGCAGATCCGCCGTTTGAGCAGGACAAATAAAGAAAATGACATAGTTTTTCACAGAGGACATTCCGATATGAGGGATGTCTTTTTTCTTTATACAATCTTAATATGGAAAACGAGGGTCTTAACACACATTTTATCTGCTTTTTATTATGATAATCCTAACAGGAACATAGGAGGAATATAATGCGATCCGTTTTTCAACATTGGAAATTAAGCTCATCCCAGATAATCATGATTGGATTTGCGTTGGTGATTTTGGCAGGTGCGTTGCTGTTAACACTTCCGATTTCAAGCAGAGAGGGAATACATACACCATTTTTTAACTGTCTTTTCACTTCTACATCTGCAGTGTGCGTGACCGGCCTGGTGGTTTATGATACGGCTACGCATTGGTCAGCTTTTGGCCAAGCGGTTATTCTTTTGCTGATTCAGATCGGAGGAATGGGTGTGGTGACGGTTGCAGTGGCGATTGCAATGATATCCGGAAGAAAGATTACATTGATGCAGCGCAGCACGATGCAGGATGCAATCTCAGCACCGCAGGTGGGGGGAATCGTCAGGTTTACCGGTTTTTTCTTGAAAGGGATTTTTTTAATTGAATTTTTGGGTGCAGTTCTGATGGCGCCGGTATTTATTCACGATTTCGGTGTTGTGGATGGAATTTGGAAAGCAATGTTTCATTCGGTGTCAGCATTTTGTAATGCCGGTTTTGATCTGATGGGAACAAACGCTCCTTTTTCGTCGTTGACCGGGTATGTAACACATCCGGCAATCAATTTAGTGATTATTGTGTTGATCGTGGTTGGCGGTATGGGATTCCTAACCTGGGAGGATATACGCAGGAATGGGCTTCGGATTAAGCGTTACCGAATGCAAAGTAAGGTAATCTTGACCATGATGGCTGTCCTCATTGTCGTTCCTGCACTGTATTTCTATTTTGGTGAGTTTACCGGTTTGTCACCGAAAGACCGGTTTTGGAGTTCTTTGTTTCAGGCAGTAACGCCCAGAACCGCCGGATTCAATACGATTGATCTGAATATGCTGAGTGAGACGGGACAACTGCTTACCATATTGCTCATGTTAATCGGCGGTTCACCGGGGTCTACGGCCGGTGGAATGAAGACAACCACGGTAGCGGTGTTGATTGCCTGTGCGGCAGCTGTCTTTCGCAGGAGAGAGAGCGGTTGCTTTTTTGGGCGCAGAATAGCGGACGAGACCGTAAAGAATGCGCTGACGGTGTTTTTGATGTACTTGATTATGTTTTTGGCCGGTGGGATGGTGATCAGCAGACTGGAAGGACTTCCCCTTGTAACGAGCCTGTTTGAAAGTGCATCTGCGGTAGGGACCGTGGGGCTTACTTTGGGAATTACACCGACTTTGGGAGGAATTTCCAAACTGGTATTGATCAGTTTGATGTTTTTCGGACGGGTAGGTGGGTTGACGCTGATTTTTGCCACATTGCCGGCGACGAAAAACACCCTTTCCAGACTGCCGCTGGAAAAAATTACCGTGGGATAAGGAGGATGGAAGATGAAATCAATTTTGTTGATTGGGCTGGGACGATTCGGAAGACATATTGCCATGAAACTGAAGGATTTAAATCATCAGGTGATGGCGGTGGACCAAAACGAAGTTTTTGTGCAGGAGATACTGCCGTTTGTCACCAATGCCCAGATCGGAGACAGTACAAACCAAAGTTTTTTGGAATCGTTGGGAGTGGATAACTATGATGTCTGCATCGTGGCGATTGGAAATGATTTTCAAAGTTCGCTGGAGACCACCTCATTGTTGAAGGAATTGGGGGCAAAGCTGGTCGTGTCCAGAGCGGAGACCGATGTACAGGAAAAGTTTTTGCTTCGAAATGGTGCAGATGAGGTGGTTTATCCGGAAAAACAGTTGGCAAAATGGACAGCCATCCGTTATAGTGCCGACCACATTTTAGACTATATTGAGTTGGATGGAGAACATGCCGTATTTGAGGTGATGATTCCGGAGAACTGGCTTGGAAAAACGGTAGCTCAGATCGACATCCGGAAGAAACATCACATCAATATCATGGGCATCAAGAGGGGGAAGCAACTGGATCTGACCATTACGCCTGACACCATATTGTCTCAGGGCCAGACAATGATGGTGTTAGGGAGCTATCGGGATATCCAGAAATGTTTTCGGATTTAAATTATGTCGGTGTTTTGGTTTATCATTGCTGTGCTCTGGTTTATTGGCCTTCAGATCTGTGTCTTTAAAAATCTGGATAAACTGGATAAAGCCTTGGACAAGAAGAAAAAAGAAACTAACCGATTTTTTCGGGATTGATAGTGGAAAATTCGTTCATTGTGTGCTATGATGTGTGGTAAAAATGTGGATTAATGGGAGGTGAGCAAATGGAAAAAATAGAAGAACGAAGTGAACATATCCTTGTTTGCCTGTCTTCTGCGCCTTCCAATGCCAAAATCATCCGGACAGCAGCCACGATGGCTCATGCATTCGCTTGTGATTTTACCGCATTGTTTGTTCGCACGCCGGACCATTCTGTGATGGAAAAAGCAGATCAGGAACGCTTGAGAGAAAATATCGCATTGGCTGAGCTGCTTGGTGCTACGGTGGAGACGGTGTTTGGAGATGATGTTTCCTACCAAATCGCAGAATATGCCCGTTTGTCCGGGGTGACAAAGATTGTGATCGGACGAAGCGCGATAAAACGCAGACATCTGTTTGGAAAGCCTACATTGACGGAGAAATTGACGACGATTGTTCCTGATTTGGATATCCATATTATACCGGATGCGGCGACTGGTGCTGCATATCGGCCAAGAAAGGCGAAGAAAAGATTGGATATACGGGTTCTTATCCGGGACGTTTTGATTTCTCTGGGTATTTTGACGGTGTCAACGGTGATTGGGTACGGATTTATGCAATCGGGATTTACCGAGGCGAATATTATTACAATCTACCTGCTGGG
>JAFQDI010000275.1 GCA_017416055.1 Lachnospiraceae bacterium | reverse complement strand
CGCGATGCTGACTCCGTTCATGCCTTGTGGCGCTAAGCTTCCTGTTATCGCACTGTTTGCAGGTGTGTTCTTCTCTGACGCATCCTGGGTTGGAACGCTGATGTACTTTGTCGGTATTCTTTTGATCCTGCTTGGTGCACTGTTGGTAAATAAGATTACCGGCCATAAGTATAGAAAGTCCTTCTTCATCATGGAACTGCCTGAGTATAAGCTGCCTTCGTTGAAGCGTGCGTTTACCTCCATGTGCAGCCGTGGTTGGGCATATATTGTTAAGGCCGGAACCGTTATTCTGGTATGTAACACAGTAGTTCAGATCATGCAGTCTTTCAACTGGCAGCTCCAGTTGGTGGAAGAAGGAATGGAGCAGACTTCCATTTTGGCATCCATCGCAAGCCCGATCGCTGTGATCCTTGTGCCGGTTGTGGGTATCACTGCATGGCAGTTGGCGGCAGCGGCAGTTACCGGATTTATTGCGAAGGAGAACGTGGTTGGTACCCTGGCAGT
This sequence comes from Lachnospiraceae bacterium, assembly GCA_017416055.1. The sequence continues at coordinate 14,036 of JAFQDI010000275.1, read as the reverse complement.
TTGCTACGGTCTGACCGGATTCATCGATTTGGATGAGTTGGCACTGACCGGCGGCGCAAATGAGGTTGCTCTGGCAATGGGCATCACCAAGGTTGCAGCGCTTGCTTACCTGATGTTCAATCTGTTTACACCGCCTTGTTTCGCCGCTCTGGGTGCGATGAACTCCGAGATGCAGGATAAGAAGTGGCTGTGGGGCGGTATCGCGCTTCAGCTCTGTACCGGATTTTCCATCGGTTTCTTGGTATATCAGATCGGTACTCTGGTGACCACCGGCGGATTTGGAGCAGGTTTCTTCCCCGGATTGATTGCAGTGGCAGCGATGGTAGCAGTTTTGGTATACCTGATTCAGAATACGAACAAAAAACTGGCTGCGGAGTACGCACTGAAGAAATAATGGAATTGAGGTTTTGTCAGTATGGATAATGTAATCCTGGTAGTAGTCCTTCTGTTGATTTTGGGAGGGGCAATCGCATACATAATCAAAGAGAAAAAGCGTGGAGTCAAATGTATTGGCTGTCCGGCTGCCGCAACGTGTGCGAGCCGCCAGGCGGGTGCATCTGTGTGTTCCGGAAAGTGCAGTGGTTGCAGTGCAAAGTGTGAAGGCGGTTGCCGGGGCCATGTTGATGAAAATGAATAAATGCGTGCAAAGAGTCGCTTGAAAGTGCGACTCTTTTTTCTTGCCAGATTCCCCATTATAGGGTATACTAAGAAATGAAATCGAACATACATACTAATCTGTGGATTGTGATGGAAAGGAGCCCGACATGAAGATCATTCACTGCGCTGACCTCCACCTGGATGCGAGGATGACTGCGAATCTGCCCAAGGAGAAAGCTGCTGAGCGTAAAGCGGAATTGCTGACTACATTTAATCGGTTGATCGACTATGCGGAGGAGCAAAGCGTGGATGCGCTGATCATTGCGGGCGATCTGTTTGATACGAAGCGCATCTCAGCCGCGGCAAAGAATACAGTGTATCAGGCGATTGTGAACCACCCGGAGCTTAAGTTTTATTATCTGCGTGGAAATCACGACGCGGAAGCTTTTTTGACCGGCCTTACGGAGATTCCTTCGAACCTCCACCTGTTTGAAAAAGGCTGGACCACCTATATTGCGAACCCGGAGACCGCGGGAAACATTGCGATTACCGGCGTAGAGCTGGACCGGGAGAGCAGTGCGAATGTCTATGCGGACCTGTTTCTTGCGCGCGACCGATACAACATTGTGGTGATTCATGGGCAGGACAGCACTTACGGGGCGAAGAAAGATGCGGCAGTGATCAACTTACGTGAGTTGAAGAATAAAGGAATTGATTATCTGGCACTGGGCCATGTGCACGGATATAAGGAAAGGGCACTGGATGGCCGTGGCGTGTACTGCTATCCGGGATGTCTTGAGGGACGTGGGTTTGACGAGTGCGGTGAACACGGATTTGTTTTACTCACCATCGATGAGCAGACCAGGATGTGTACGCGGGAGTTTGTGCCATTTGCATCGCGAAACATCTATGAGGTGAAGGTGGACGTGAGTGGATGCCTGACGACTGCCGAGATCGGAGAGTGTGTGGAAAAAGCACTGAAAGAGGCAGATCACAGTCCGAGGAGTCTTGTCAAGATCATACTGACCGGTGAAGTGGATGTGGCGTGTGAGAAGGAACCCGGCCTTTTGCTTTCCCGGTATGAAGATCGATTTTATGCGGTGAAGATCGCGGATGAGACTCGGTTTTCGGTGGATTATACCGCATATTATCTGGATGAGTCTCTGAAGGGAGAGTTTGTCCGTACGGTGATGAATGAGGAGAAACTGTCGGCGGAGGAGAAAGCGATGATTATCCGCTACGGAATACAGGCACTTGCAGGGGAGGAGGTCCGCTAGATGAAACTACACAGTTGTCATATTGAGCAGTTCGGAAAATGGTCTGATCAGACCTTCTTGTTTGAGGACGGCTGCAATGTGCTGTGCGAGGAAAACGGCTGGGGAAAGAGCATGTTGGCCGCGTTTATCCGCACCATGTTTTACGGTTTTGCAGGAGGGAAACTGCGTGACGATCTGCAAAATGAGCGGAAGCGTTACCAGCCTTGGCAGGGCGGCGTTTGCGGAGGAAGTGTGAAGTTTGAGGCGGGAGGAAAAGTATATGAACTGACCCGCGTTTTTGGCGCGAAGGAAAAAGATGACAAATTCGAGTTGCGGGATGCCGCAACGAACCTGAAGAGTGAGGATTACACCGAAAATATCGGGGAAGAATTGTTTGGACTGGACAGAGCTTCCTTTAGCAGAACGGTGTTTATCACCCAGAATGATTGTCAGACGGAGGCAACCGACGGGGTGAACGCGAAACTGGGTAATCTGTCCGGCGAGAAGGACGATCTGAGGAGTTTTGAGACAGTGAACCAGCGGCTTACCGATTTGATCAATGGGCTGAGCCCGACGAGGAAGACCGGTGAGCTGGCGAGGAAGAAAGAGGAAATCGCTGCTCTGAAGGATCTGGTGAGTTACGGTCCGGGCACGGACAAGGATATTTTGGCAGAACAGGAACAGAAGCGTTTGCTTGAGGCGGAGGAGGCTGAGCAGAAGATACGCCGTAGCGCGATTTTGCAGCGGCAGCAGGATTTGTTTTTGACGAAAGAGCGTCTGATCAAACAGAGGCAGTATGAAGAGCTATGCCGGGAGGAAGAGGAGCGCAAAGCAGACAGAGAACGCTGCAGGAGTTATTTCCCCGGTGAATTGCCGGACGAGAAAGAATTGAAGCGCTATCTCAGCGAATGTACGGAATTGATCGCGGAGAAGAAAACTGCTGAAATGTTTCGTATGACGGAAGAAGATAAAGTCCAGATGGAGCAGGACAGGATTTTGTTTGCTCCGGGCAGACCTTCTGACGAAACGTTTGAGGAAAAGCACGAGCAGGCAGATCGGTACAGACGCCTTCAATGGGAGTACTCTGCAGCAAGGCTTACTGAGGAGGAAGAGGAACAGCTGTTGCAGTGCGAAGAACACTTGGGGCCGAATGTTCCGGACCGAGAAGAATTGCGGGCCGTGGAGGAGGACTGGAGACTCCGTGCTTCCGATATGAGTGTATTGGTCACCAAAAATGATTACCTGCATCGCATTATCTCCCAACAGAAAGCGAAAGCACAGGAGGAACTGCAAAAACGCCGGGCGGAAAAGAAAAGTGCGTTGTTGAAAGGTTATCTTTGTGAGGGAATCGCAATGATCACTTTGATCATTGGCATTGTACTGATGGTCGGAAACAAAGCAGGAGCGATCAATTGGATTGCAATTGCCCTGTTTGCGGTGGCAGTCTTATGTGCTGTGCTGGGGATTGTTGGAATTCGCCGTGGGATGGCGATGAATACATCCGAGGAACCGGCACAGGGAATAGAGGAAGTTTTTGCCCTGAGGCACGAGATCACCGTGGCGGAGCGGATGGCTGCCGAGGTGGAAAAAAGCACGAAAGAATTTTTGCAGCGATGGAACTGTGAGTACCGTGAGGACATGGTATTGGCAGAACTGTCGAGATTGTCCGCGGAGACAGAAGTCTATGCAAAACTTCGGGAAAAGGCAGAATATTTCCGGGAGAGCCGGATTGAGGAACAGCTTACAGAAGTCAGACTTGAATTGGAAACATTTATCCGAAATTATTATCCCGATGCAGAGGTTGATGCGGACAATTGCGATGACTGGCTGGATCAGTTGAAGGATGCGCGCGTCCGCTACAATGATTTGAGGGAGAGATCGCGCCGCTATGCGGAGGCGACGGAAAAGTATAAGTCTCATGATTCGAGGCTCACAGCCTATATTCAGTCGTTGTCATTTCAGGTACAGGAGGATATGCCCCGTCAGTTGCAGGATATTCAGGTTGAATTACAGCAGTATTGGATGCGGGATGAGGAAGTGAAAAAGGCGCAGTGTAGGCGGGAAGCGTTTGAGACGGCGAATGAGATGGAGAAACTACTTCAGCCGGTAGATGAAGAACTGCTGGGAGCGGAAGATACACTTGCCACGCGGCTTACGCAGACGGAGGAACGGCTGGAAACGTTGAGAAAGTTGATCAACCATCAGGAAGATTGCTTGGATGAACTGAGAGAGAAGCGAGATGGGATTTCAGCTGCAGAGGAGACGCTGTTAATTCGCCAGGAGGAGTTCAAAGAGCGGGAACAGCATCACCGGATGTTAAAGAAGACGAAGGAAATGCTGGAGAAGGCGAAGACTTCTTTCACTGCGAAGTATACTGAGCCGATTATGACCGGGTTTGAAAAATACTACCGGATGTTGACCGGAAAGGAGGCTGTTGGCTGTTATTTGGATGCAGATCTCAGGCTGACAGTCAGTGAGAAGGGCTTGCAGCGAGAGACGAAGTTCTTCAGCGAGGGCTGGAAGGATCTTTTGGGCATCTGTATGCGAATGGCGCTTGTGGATGCGATGTACACGCAGGAGAAGCCGGTGGTGGTCTTTGACGATCCGTTTGTAAATCTGGATCAGGAGAAGACAAAAGCTGCGCTTGAGTTTCTTCAGGAGATTGGCAAGGAATATCAGGTAATTTATTTTACTTGCCATGAGAGCAGAACGGCTCTTGACTTGTCAAACGGCTCATGCTATAATCAAGACACATTTTAATCTTCGGAGGACAAATAGATGAAGCGTATTAAGACTTTGAATACGAAGAACCTTTGTGAGAGCGCTAAGAACGGTGGATGTGGCGAGTGCCAGACTTCCTGCCAGTCCGCTTGCAAGACCAGCTGTGGTATTGCAAATCAGCAGTGCGAGAACAAGAAGGAAAGCAAGTAATTCCAACGTAGGAAAGGGCTGTCGCACGATGTGTGGCAGCCTCTGCTTTTAGTTGACGAAGGGGACTGAAAGAAATAAACGCGAAAATCGCGCTCTCGCTCCGCTCATCCTCGCAGCGGACACTAAACTCATCCTGCGTCTATTCGACTTGGATTCGTTAAGTGCCGGCGGGCTGAGAGGGGTTTTCTTTCATTTGTTTCTTTCAGTCCCCTATTCCCCAAGAGAAAGGCTGCCACACATCGTGCGATAGCTCTTTATACGCTTGAATTGCTTTGAATTAGCATATAACAGGAGATAAATTATGATACATTGTTATAAATTGGCCGGTATGAATATTGTTTTGGACATCTGCTCCGGCTCGGTTCACGTGGTGGATGAGGTGGCTTACGACATCATTGAGATGTATGAGCAAAAAGAGCGGGAGGAGATTATTGCAGAGATCCTTCGGAAGTATCCGAACCGCGAGGATGTGACCCGTCAGGATATTGAGGACTGCTTTGCGGACATTGCGAAGTTAAAAGAGGCCGGAAAGCTGTTCACACCGGACACTTTTGCACCGATTGCAGATGCGTTAAAGAAGAAAACGTCCGGCGTGGTGAAGGCACTTTGCCTTCATGTGGCCCACACCTGCAATCTGAACTGTGCCTACTGCTTTGCCAGTCAGGGAAAATATCAGGGTGAGCGCGCGATCATGAGTCTTGAGGTGGGAAAACGCGCATTGGACTTTTTGATTGAGAATTCCAAGGGTCGTCGGAATCTGGAGGTAGACTTCTTTGGCGGCGAGCCGATGATGAATTTTGACATGGTGAAGGAATTGGTTGCCTACGCCCGTGAGCGCGAGAAAGAAGCGAAGAAGAACTTCCGTTTCACGTTTACCACCAATGGAGTGCTGATCGACGACGAGATGATCGATTTTGTGAACCGTGAGATGAGTAATGTGGTGCTCAGTCTTGACGGCCGCAAGGAGATTCATGACCGCTACCGTGTGGACTATGCGGGTAATGGAAGCTGGGAAAGAATTGTTCCCAAGTTCCAGAAGCTGGTGGAGGCCAGAGGCAATAAAAATTATTACATGCGTGGCACCTTTACCCATGCAAATCCCGACTTTTTGAAGGATATTGAGGAGATGCTACGCCTCGGATTTACGGAGCTTTCCATGGAGCCGGTGGTTTGTGCCCCTGAGGACCCGTCCGCACTGACAGCGGAGGATATGCCGGTCGTATTTGAACAGTATGAAAAGCTGGCTGAACTGATGCTTGCCCGTCACCGCGAGGGCAAACCGTTCACCTTCTATCACTATATGATCGACTTAAAAGGCGGTCCCTGCATTTACAAGCGCGTGTCCGGATGTGGTTCGGGTACCGAGTACATGGCGGTCACTCCCTGGGGAGATTTGTATCCTTGCCACCAGTTCGTGGGTGAGGAGAAGTTTAAACTGGGTAATATCTGGGACGGTGTGACCAATTCTGCGATCCAGGATGAGTTTGCTTCCTGCAACGTTTATTCCAGACCGGAGTGTGCGGATTGCTGGGCGAAGCTTTACTGCTCCGGCGGCTGTGCGGCGAACGCATACCATGCGACCGGTGCGATTACCGGCGTGTACAAGTACGGCTGTGAGTTGTTCAAGAAACGTATGGAGTGCGCGATCATGCTGGAAGCAGCGAAGACGCTGGAGGACGAGGAGTAATGGACACTCCGATTTATGATTTTGTAACTACATATCGTGACAGTTCAGCACTTCGTCTGCATATGCCCGGCCACAAAGGAATGGGTATGCTTGGCGTGGAAGCGCTGGATATCACAGAGATCGAGGGGGCAGATGTCCTCTATCACGCCGACGGAATTATCCGTCGTAGCGAGGGAAATGCGGCGAGTCTGTTTGGTACTGCGAGGACTGTCTATTCTACGGAAGGATCTTCCCTGGCGATCCGGGCAATGCTTTATCTGACTTTGCTCTACGGAAAATCGGTGGGCAGAAAGCCGGTGATTGCTGCCGGGCGGAATGCTCACAAGACCTTTTTGACGGCGTGCGCACTGTTGGACGTTGAGCCGGCGTGGATATTTCCGGAAAAGAGAGAGGATCTGCTTTCTTGCGAGATCACAGCGGAAAGACTCGACGGATTTTTCATGTCGTGCGGGGAGGATGAGAAGCCATTGGCGGTATACATCACCAGCCCGGATTATCTCGGACATGTGGCGGATATTAAGGAACTTTCTGATGTTTGTCATCGACATGGTGCCCTTCTTTTTGTGGACAATGCCCACGGAGCTTACCTGAATTTTCTTCCGAATACAGGCGGGAGGGCAATAGATGGAGAAGACTATTCTTTAAAGAAACTGGCTCATCCCATCGCCCTTGGTGCAGATTTGTGCTGCGATTCCGCTCACAAGACGCTGCCTGTGTTGACCGGTGGAGCGTACCTGCATATTTCACAAAACGCCCCGAAGTTATTTGTGGAGCGAGCGGAACAGGGGATGTCCCTCTTTGCGTCCACCAGCCCTTCTTATCTGATTTTGCAGTCGTTGGATCTGGCGAATCAGTATTTGGCGGACGGATACCGGGAGCGGCTGGCAGAATATGTGAAAAAGGTAGAAGAATTAAAGGAAAAATTGACATGTGCCGGATATGTACTGGTTGGCGACGAGCCGCTGAAGCTGACGGTTGATGCGAAGGCTTACGGATATACCGGAGACGAACTGTGCGATTTGCTGGCAAAGAAAGACATGATTTGCGAGTTTGCCGATCCTGATTACGTGGTGATGATGGTGACACCGGAGAGCGGAGAGGAAGCGCTGGAGAAAATCGAAGCGGTGCTTCGGTCGATTGAGCGAAAACCCGCGATTACAGAGCGAATGCCCGCTATGGCGAAGCCTGTGAGAGCGATTTCACCGAGGGAGGCATTGTTTTCGGTGAGCCGACAACTGGATCTCCATGAGTGCTGTGGAAAAGTGCTGGCTACCGCGACGGTCAGTTGTCCACCGGCGATCCCGATCGTGGTGTGCGGAGAGGTGATCGATGAGGCGGCGATTCGTGTGATGGAGTATTATGGAGTAAAAAGCTGCATTGTAGTGGAAAGCGGCTGTGATTGCTAGCCCCAAGATAAAAAAATAATACATACCCTTTGGATAGAGGAAAAGGAACAGAAAAGATTTGTTGAGTTATGGAAAAGCAAAGGAGGTAGTCATTATGAGTAAAGTATATGCATTTTTGGCTGACGGCTTAGAAGAAATCGAGTGTTTAGCGGTGGTTGATATTTTGCGCAGAGCAGGAATAGAATGTGAGACTGTCTCCATCACGGGCGAGACTCAAATTAGCGGTTCGCACAATATCCGCATCATCACGGACAAATGTTGGAAGGAAATCGAGATTCATGAAGATGATGTCATGTTCCTGCCCGGAGGAATGCCCGGCACGAAATATTTGGGAGAATTTACGCCCCTGTGTGATGCATTGAAAAAGCACGCTGCAGTCGGCGGCCGGATGGCGGCGATCTGCGCGGCGCCCAGTGTTCTCGGTGATCTGGGACTGCTTAACGGAAAGAAAGCGACCTGTTATCCCGGATTTGAGGAGCACCTGACCGGTGCGACCTATGTGAGTGACGGTGTGGTGACCGATGGAAATGTGACGACCGCGAGAGGCATGGGCTATGCCATTGATTTGGGACTGGAACTGGTAAAGCATATAAACAGCGAGGAACAGGCGAATGAACTGAAGGCAGCAATCCAGCATAATGCACTGTGAATGAATTGACAGAAAAACGATTCCCCGGAGGATAGACTCTCCGGGGAATTTCCTTTCGTTGTGTGAACCGGACGCGACGGGTTAATAATATTAGTAATATTATTAAATAAATAAAGAAAGAAAAAGTCAAAATCCATTGAAAAAATAGAAATAAAACGCAAGTGTATCATTGACAAGGCATAAAAATAGTGATATGATTAATTTATTGAAAGAAAAATATTAGTAATAAAAACGGAAAGGAAGGGATTATGGATGCCAATATACCTAAAATAATTGCGCTGGATATGGATGGAACGGTTTTGGCGAACGATCATGCTTCGGTTTTACCCGAAACAGCAGCTGTTCTGACATCCTGCGCAAAAAAAGGGATTTTTATCGTACCAAATACCGGACGGGGAGAGTGCCTGATTCCGGAATTGAATTTTCCGGTACGATATTCGATCACCTGTAACGGTGCGGTCGTTGCGGACAAACTGACCGGAGAATTGATTTACTCCAGCTTTCTCTCTCCGGACAAACTGAGGAGGGCACTGGGCATTATCCGGGAATACGGGATTGTCGCCCAACTGTTTACCGACACGGAGATGGTGGTCGAGCGGGGACTGATTGATCATCTTGACGCGTATGCATCCAGGCTCCCGCATTATCATGTTCCCTATCTCAGATCAGGGCGGGCGATTGTAGTGGATGCCTTCGAAGATTATTATGAGCGAGAGGATGCCCGGGTGGCCAGGCTGAACCTTCCGAAGGGGAGCTTTGAACATTGCCTTGAGGTGATTGACCGGATTCGGGCCCTTGGAGAATTCGAGATTATCACGGACGGACACAATCTGGAACTGATGAATCCCGGCGTGACGAAAGGCGGTGGACTTAAACATCTGGCCGAGTATTTGGGGATTCCTGTGGAGCAGACGGCAGCGTTTGGCGACGCAGAAAACGACATTTCCATGCTTCAGTGTGCCGGATGGGGCGTTGCGATGGGGAATTCCTTCGATGAGGTGTTGGAAATCGCCAAGTATCGCACGACAACGAACATGGAGAATGGTATTGCAGAGTTTATCATTCGAAATGGATGGATTGAAGAAAAAAGTTTTATGAAAATAAACCAACAAGAAGGAGGAAGAAACATGAGTGAGTTTCCAAACAGAGAAAAAGCTCTGGGTATGTATTTGAAGATGTACGAGATCCGAAAATACGAGGAGCGTCTGTATTACCTGTTCCTGGAAGGAGAAATGCCGGGAACGCTGCATCAAAGTCACGGCGAGGAGGCGAGTGCAGTAGGCATGCTTTATGACTTGCGGAAGGATGACTGGATGGCATCCACCCATCGTCCGGCAGGACATGATCTGGCAAAAGGCGTATCGCTGAAGTCTATGATGTGTGAGATGTTCGGCAAGGCAGAGGGTTGCTGCGGTGGAAAGGGCGGCGCGATGCATACCGGCGATTTCAATGTGGGTGCGATGACTGCGAATGCGATCGTAGGCGGAAATCTGCCGATTGCAGCCGGTGTGGGTTTGGCGTTTATGATGCAGAAGAAAGACAATGTTGTAGTGTGTTTCTTCGGTGACGGTGCTACCAACGAAGGCTCCTACCACGAGACCATGAATGCGGCAGGAATCTGGAAATTGCCCGTGATTTTTGTTTGTGAGAATAATCTGTACTCTGCTAACACTTCGATTATGCTGACCTGCTGTCAGGAGAATGTAGCAGCAGATCGCGCAGCGGTATACGGAATCCCCAGCGAAGTGGTAGATGGAAATGATGTTGTTGCAGTGAATGAAGCTGCTACTCGTGCCATTGAGCGTGCTAGGCGTGGAGATGGCCCCACAATTTTGGAATTAAAAACTTACCGTCACGGCGGTCATGCACGAAATGACGCATGCGGCTATCGCCCGAAGGATGAGGCGGCTTATTGGATCAATGATCGCGATCCTGTCAAGAATTTCCGCAAAGAGATTCTGGAACGCGGAATCGTGACGGAAGAAGAATTGGAAAAACTGGAAGCAGATGTGGAACAGGAGATCGAAGATGCGGTGGATTATGCAAAGGCGGCTCCACTGCCCAGACCCGAAGATGCTCTCCTGAATGTTTATAAGGAGGACTGAGAAGATGGCAGTAATGAATGTATCTGAAGCACTGAAGAATGCGATTGAGCTGGAAATGCGACGTGATCCGAGTGTTTACTGTATCGGAGAGGATGAGGACATTCCTAACGGAATGGGCGGAGTTTTTTTGGTAACCAAAGGTTTGGGCGATGAATTCGGAGCGAATGTGCGTGTCGCCCACGAGGAAGGATATACCCTGAAAGGGCAGAATATTGCAGACTGCCGTGTGATCAATACCCCGATCTCGGAGATTCTGATCGGAGGCGTTTGCGTTGGTTCCGCAATGGCGGGAATGCGTCCGGTAGCTGATTTGCAGTATGGTGATTTCCTGTTTTGTATGATGGATCAGTTGGTCAACCAGGCTGCGAAAATGCGGTATATGTCCAACGGTCAGGTTAGCGTTCCGATGGTAATGCGTGCCCCGGTTGGTGCGGTTCGTCGCGGCGCACAGCATGCGCAGTGTCTGGAGAGTTATTTTACTCATGTACCCGGACTGAAAGTGATTTGCCCTTCCACTGCTTATGATGCGAAAGGCATGATGATCCAGGCAATCCGAGATAATAACCCGGTTCTGGTGTTTGAACACAAACTGCTTTACGGAGACAAGCGTGAGGCGGGCAGCGTTTCTGCATCGGGCGAGGTTCCGGAGGAGGCATATACCGTTCCGTTTGGAAAGGCGGCGATCAGACGAGAGGGAACGGATGTGACGATTGTTGCGAATCTGTTGATGTGGTATAAGGCGATGGATGCCGCAGCTCAGTTGGAAAAAGAAGGAATTAGCTGTGAGGTTATTGATCCCAGATCGCTCTATCCGTTTGATTATGAAACGGTAATTCAGTCGATCAAGAAGACCGGTAAGTTGATGATCGTCCATGAGGACACGTATACGAATGGTTGGGGAGCGCAGCTTTCGGCATACATCGCAGAGAATGCGATCACAGAGTTGGATGCACCGATCGTTCGTGTGACCACACCGGATTGTCCGATTCCGTTCTCACCGATTATGGAAGAATATCTGATTCCCTCCGTGGAGCGGATCACCGACGAGGCGAGAAAACTGGCAAAGATGTGATGCGATGGAGGTGGGAAGATGATCCAAGAAATTAAGATGCCTGCAGCGGGTCAGACAACGAACAAGGCGACGATCGCCAAAGTTATGGTGAAAGTCGGAGACACCGTAAAGCGAGGCGATGTTTTGCTTGAGGCGGAGACAGACAAGGCGGTCTTGCCGGTGGAAAGCTATGCCGCCGGGGATATTTTGGCGATCCTGGTGGAGGATGGCGATCGGGTAACCGCCGGAGATGTACTCATGGCAATTGGCAAAAAGGGTGAGGTGTACGAGAAAGCAGGTGCAAAAAGTCCTGTGGCGGCGAAACCGGTAGAAGCAGAAAAACCGGTGGAAGTGGAGGAAGAGTATCTTCCGATCATCAAAGGTGCAAAGCCGGCATCCGTGGCGGCACCCTTACCCGCGAAAGCCCCTGTGGCTGCCGCTGTTTATCCTGCGATGCCCGGGGCAAAGATGCTGGCAAAGGAACTGGGCATTGACATTGCGACCGTTGTGCCTCAAAACGGAGCATTGATCAAGCGTGCGGATGTGAAGCGTGCGTTTGATGCCGCAAAGGAGAGTGCACAGGCAGAAAAGGCGGTTTCCAAAGAAGCGGCAGAATATGATGTGATGCCGATGACTAGAATGCGCACGATTATTGGAACACGTATGCTGGAGAGCGTGCATAATATTCCGGCATTTCAGTGTACAGTCAGCATTGATATGGCGAAGTGCATGGAACTGCGAAAAACCTATCAGGACACTTGCGGAATCAAGGTATCGTATAATGATATTCTTGCCAAGGCTGTTGCGGTGGCGAGTGCAAATTATCCGTTGGTGCGTGCGCGCTATGAGGAAGGCGAGATTCGCATCTACCGTCACATGAATATTGGGTTGGCGGTAGGGCTTGACGGGGCACTGATCGTGCCTGTGGCAAAATCCATCGACCAAAAAGGGCTGGAAGAGATTGCCGGAGAATACAAGGCGCTGGTGCAGAAGGCGAGAGAGCAGCGCTTGTTGCCAAATGAGATGGGTTGCGGAAGCATGACAATCTCCAATCTCGGTATGTACGAGATTGAGCAGTTTACGGCGATCATTAATCCCCCGGAGAGCGGGATTTTGGCTGTCGGTAAAGTGGAGATGCAGCCGGTATGGAACGGCCAGGAATTTTTACCGGTACCCAAGATGAAGATGACGGGATCGTTTGACCATCGCATTATGGATGGTGCTTACGGTGCTCAGTTTATGAAGGAATTGAAGCTTTTGATGGAAAACCCCACTTTGTTATTGCGCTAAAAGGAGAGGGACAGATGAAACAGTATGATGTATTGATCATCGGAGGAGGGCCGGGCGGATATTCCCTGGGAATCGCTGCTGCGAAAAAGGGGATGAAGGTAGCCCTGTTTGAGAAAGAATCGCTGGGCGGAACCTGTCTGAACATTGGCTGTATCCCGACGAAATATCTGGTGGATAAAGCAAAGGCAATGGAAAAGGTTCGTGATCTGGTGGAACAGGAGATCTTTCGTGATGCGGGAAGTTTCAGTTTCAAAAAGATCCAAAAAGGAAAAGATGCCGTTACGGCAAAGCTGGTCAATGGAGTGGGCTTCTTGCTGAAAAAAAGCGGTGCTGATGTGATCAAAGGAGAGGCGACGCTCAAAAAGGATCGCATCGTTTCCTGCGACGGGGAAGAATATCAGGGAAAATATGTGGTGATTGCAACCGGCTCGGTGCCGATGGTAATCCCGGTTCCCGGGCATGAATATTGCATTGATTCTACCGGCGCACTGAATTTGAAAACACTTCCGAAGAGCATGGTGATTATCGGAGGAGGAGTGATCGGACTGGAGCTTGCATGCGCGTTTGCTTCATACGGAACAGAGATTACGGTGATCGAGATGATGCCGGATTTGATGCCGAACACACAGACAGAAGCGGTTGCACTCATCAAGAGAATGTTGAAAAAACAGGGGATTCGCCTGTTGACGGGGGCAAGACTGCTTCGCGTGGAGAAAGGTGCGGATGGACTGAAAACTGTTTATCAGCAAGATGAATCGGAAGGCACTGTTGTGGCAGAGCAGGTTTTGATGGCGGCCGGACGCAGAGCAAATCTCGCCGGAATTGATGCGGAAGCACTTGGACTCGAACTGGATCGTAAAAAATGTATTATTGTCGATGAGCATCAGCGGACCAATTTGGAGGGTGTTTATGCGATCGGTGACGTGGCCGGTGGCTATCAGTTGGCACATGCGGCGTATGCTGAGGGCGAGGCCGCGCTTGCGGATATGCTGGGCGAAGATAGAACATACGGAACCTATCCGGTGCCGGCGTGTACGTATACTCTTCCCTGCGTTGCTTCGGTG
>JAFQDI010000274.1 GCA_017416055.1 Lachnospiraceae bacterium | reverse complement strand
GCTTCCTTCAGATTCCACCTCACGATAGACACCCTTGCTGTTCAGCTATACACTTCCTCGTTGCCTAGGCGTGTTCGGGACTTTCACCCGTTAGAGCGCGCCCATGGCGCGCAAACCAAAAAAGACAGCGGAGTTTTACTCCGCCGCCTTGAAATTGTACACCGGTTTCAGAATATCAATGATGTCCACCGAATCCCGAATCACATCAATAATATCCTCCAGTGCTTTGTATGCCATTGGCGCCTCATCCAACGTTGTCTCGTTCACGGAGGTGGTGTAGATTCCCTCCATCGCCTTTCTGTACTCCTCTATATCCAGATTCGCCTTCGCGGCCCGTCTGGACATCAGTCTTCCGGCTCCGTGAGGCGCAGAAAAGTTCCAGTCCGGATTGCCTCTTCCGACCGCCAACACACTTCCGTCTCTCATATTAATTGGAATCAGAACCTTCTCTCCTTTATGAGCCGCGATGGCTCCCTTTCTCAGAATCATCTCGTCCGTATCAATATAATTATGGACGGTATGGAAGCCATCCGTTCCGGACAATCCGGCCCGCTCCATCAAAACCTCTGCGATCTTCTCCCGGTTTCTTCTGGCGAACTCCTGACAAATCACCACATCTGCCAAATAGTTCTTCAGATAATCCCCGTACAGGAAACACAGATCCTCAGGCATCGAAAGGGCCTGTCCCTTCCACTCACCCAACAGAACCTTCAGTGCCTCCTGAATCTCCTTCCGTCTGCCGGCCGCCTTGTACTCTGCGATCAACGCATCTCTTTTGGCAAAATACTCCTCCTTGCCCTGATTCAACTCAATCGCGATCTGCTGGTGAATCTCTGCCACCTGCTTACCCAGATTTCGGCTTCCGGTATGGATGACTAGATAATTCGTTCCATCCGCCGCCCGGTCCACCTCGATGAAGTGGTTTCCGCCACCCAGCGTTCCCAAGCTCCGCTCTAACCGCTTCGTATCTCTCAGGCTCCGATAACAAGTCAGCCCAGTCAGGTCGAACCGCTCCTGTCTCCCCTCCCAAACATTCATTCCGGAAGGCACATAATGAGCAGCCTCATCCAGTTTCGCAAAGTCAATCTCCTCCTTGCCCAAATTGACCGTGTACATACCGCAACCGATATCCACCCCCACAATATTGGGCACAGCCTTATCCACCACCGTCATCGTCGTTCCGATCGTACAGCCTTTTCCCGCATGCACATCGGGCATGATTCTGATCCGACTTCCTGCAGTGAAGTCGTAATCACACATTCTCCGGATCTGCTCAATCGCCTCATCCTCCACCACCTTGGCATAGCACAGGGCGGTATTTATCTTTCCCTTAATCTCTAACATTTCAAACTCCTTTCGCCGCAAATCACGGTACATCATCTTTCTTTTCGTCCAACCGCAGATACCCATTCTTTGCAGAAATCTCCGTTTCCTGCAAAGAAAAAACCGCCGGCCTCATATGAGACAAGCGGTCAATCATCTCTATCTGCTGGTTGTCACTAAGTCGGACAATCATCGTTCGATCTGCTCTCGCTCAACCTCATATGAGTACGCCAAACTAAGCTCAAGGCTAGGGCCGTAAGCTTCCGGACGTTCATTCTGAAGTTTTACGAAATGCATCACTGTCATGTTCTCGGTAATCCTTTCTGAATCTATACAGACTGCGCTGTATGACGTATCTGCGGCAGGGGTGGAATCTCCACCTGTCCTTAACATAACACAGAATGCGGATTTTGTCCAGTGAAAATAAACTCTTTGACATTCCCCACCGTTCAACCTATAATATAAAAAGAAGCCTCGTTGGAAGCTTCTTTCTCTCATCAATATTAAGGAGGCTCACCATGCCCACCCCTCATCTTCCTCATGACCACGGTCACCATCACAATACCGAACACGCGCTTATGCACATGCCTTGCCCGGAAGCTTCCGCTGAAGCGGCTTCCCTGTTCTCCCTTTTGGGAGACAGCTCACGCATCCGGATTTTCTGGCTTTTGTGCCACACAGAGGAGTGTGTCTGCAACATCGCCGCCGCGGTGGGGATGAGCGACGCCGCGGTGTCTCATCACCTCAAAATTCTGCGTTTGAACAGCATGATCTCAAGTCATCGCGAGGGCAAGGAGATCCACTATTCACTGGCTGACAATGACCGGGCGCGATTCGCGCACCGAATCCTTGACGACTATTTCCAGATCAACTGTCCGTGTGATCACACGGAATGTCCTGACTGTCATCCGCAATGATTTGCCTGATTGCAATCGGGTTCATTCCCTGTGAGGCAATCGCCATCAATGCACTCTCCAGTTTCCTGCGCGTTTCCGGATGAACGTTATTTTCATGTTTATGGGCGCAGTAGTACTCCCACGGCGAAGCGTTCGTGTACGCATCCTTACAGTATGTCATGGATGCAGCTACCCGATCACAGATCATCTCCAACAGATAATTCTCCGGAATCGGAACCGGTTGCGTCGTTCCACACGGCATAATATCCTGCCAATATTCGGCATGATGTTTGTTGCGCCCTTTGTGATGCAGCCATGCTTTACTATATCCGTACGCATCTCTTTCCCCGCAATGTGGGGATTTTTTGCCGGTATAAAACCTCACACCATTTAAGAACTCTACCGGTGAATATTTAGATAGATCATGCGTGATCCCCTGCCGGTAGAGACCAAATTGAAAACACAGTTTGCGGACCAGTCTGCGGTGTTTGTTCACCGTTTTGCAGTGGCCGACAAATCGTTGTAATGTATTCATAGGGTACCTCGTTGTCTGATTATCGTTGTCTTTTGACATCACAATCCCTTCGT
>JAFQDI010000273.1 GCA_017416055.1 Lachnospiraceae bacterium | reverse complement strand
CTCAGTGAGCAGCTGCACCTCATCAACCTCCCGAAGAATCCGCTCAATCTCCTCATCCGTATACCGCGTCTTGATAATGACCGGAGTGTTCTCCGCCGTTTTCGCCTCTTCCCGAAGTTTCCTCTCTGCGGTCGCTGCCGCCTCTTTTGCTTCCCTGCGTCTGTAGATGTACCATGCTGCCACACCGCCTGCTGCAGCCAGCACGATGACCGAAACTACCACGATCCCCAAAACCGGGGCTTTCTTTTGGTAATACGCGTAATAAGTCACATCCCTGCCGGTAACAAAATCCGCTCCGTCCACCAGCTGCTCACCCGCGCCATCCGGCATGGTAAACCAACCGACAAACCGGTAACCGGAACGTTCGATCACCTCAGGCAACGTAAGCGTCGTGCCGAAAATAAGCTCTGTTTCGGTCTGATCGTATCCGAAATCAAATGTGATTCGGTAGGTATTGGGCGTGTACACCGCATGAACGTCCACACTCTCGGTTTTGTTTCCGAATACGAAGGGTTCGCCCTCACGGTAATCGATCTCCTCCGCCAGCTTCCAGGAACTCAGCGTGTAGCCTTCCTTCGCAAACTCCGGCAGCACAGGCAGCATTCCGGAGGGAAGTGTGACACTTTCTCTGCATTCACCGTCCGAAAAGAACCGGAAGGTGACATCATGATTGTTCGCGCCGATCGTAAATGTACCGTAATAATTCCTGTCCCCCAGTTTTTCCTGGACAAACTCAGTGGGAACGATCGGTGCATGAAGCAAGTGTCCGTCTTCATACCACGTTTCGGGCGCGGAGTATCCGTAATAGGTATAACCGTTTTCGACCGTAGCCTCCTCATATCTCGGCACACCGTCCCTGTAAATCTCATCGAGCACCACACAGCCATATGTCTCCACATAGGGAATCATATGGATATCATACAGCCAGCCTCCGGTATCATTATTGATATACTCCGCGATTTTCATCCCACAGGTATTATTCCGGATCGTACAAAACAACAGCTTCAGCGAAAACTGCTCATAAAATTCAGGATCATACGTCACATACGTCGTATAGATTCCTCCGTGCGCGCTGTCCGCATAATTCCCCGAGATTTCGGTATTGCTGATTGCAATGCCCTTTGCTCCGTCAATATAAATCGCGCCTCCGATTCCGTTACAGCTTCCGATTCCGTACTCTTTATTCTTGTATTCTTCCTCCAGAACTGACACGGCTTTGTTTTCCGATATCACGCAGTCTTCAAAGTCCGCCGTACACAGTTCCAGCGCAAGCGCGCCCCCGAAAGAAGCCGCATTTTCCGTCATCGAACAGTTTCTCATGCGGATATTGCAGCTGTAGGCATAGATTGCTCCGCCTGCGATACGGTCCTCGTAAACCACAAAATTGCCGCCCATCTCCGGAACATATCCAAAGTCAAAGAAACGGTCTCCTCCGTAAAAATGATTCGCCGTATTTCCGCTGAATACACAGTTTGTAAAATCAGCTGAGCAGCCCCAGAGGCCGACCGCTCCGCCTCCCATCGAACCCATGGCAAATCCGGAACGATTCCCCGAAAACGTACAGTCTGAGGCAGTCAGTGACGCATTGTCATCTCCCCGCACATAAACCGCTCCGCCACAGGTCATCGCAGAATTTCCTTCAAATTCACAGTCCTTGAGCGTCAATTTCAACTGGCAAAGCGCATTCGCCTCCGTTGTGTAATCCGCCCGGATCGCCGGTCCGTTATCGCACATATAATTCCTGAACTCACAGCCCTCAAAGGACGCATTCATATTTCCCTGACACCCGATCGCATACTGACACTTCAGCGGAGTAGCAGAGATCAGATTTTCATCACCGTAATAGGAGGGTTCCCAATCCTTCTCGGTCAGCTCCTCTCCGTCAATCCCCTCGTCAAAGGTGATTCCGGAAAACTGTATCTGCGTTGTCTCTCCTGCCACACGGGTTCCCTCTAAGATAAAGCTCGCCCCATAAAACACGGCATTTCCACCTGTTTTTCCGTTTTGAATCGTGATGTTCTTCTTCAGTACGATTTTTTCTGCCTCATTTACCGCGCCCTCTCCGACCAGATTAAAGTCGATATCGCCCACCAGAATGGTGTCTCCGTCCTTTGCACTGTTGATCGCCTTCTCGAATGCCGCGCGCGTCGTGATCAGCTCAGAATCATCGGCAAACACCGCAATGCTCCTCGAGGATAGCACAATACCAATCATAAGAAAAGCCGTGAGCATGCACATAAATACTGTTTTTTGCCTCATTCCTAATCTTCCTCCCCAACGTCAATCCCTTATTTATTAATCGGCTAATCATAATCATATCATAAATCTTGCTTTTTTCAAGCTACAAAAAATTCATCCGATAGCAATAATAATATAGAAATTGCAAATGCGCTGTTGTATTTACAGTAAAACTACTACTTTATATAGTAAAACTATTGAATTGTCTAAAGAACTCCAATTGAAACAGGGAAACAAATATGGTATGATATGACAAAAGAGCAAAGGAGATGTGATTATGAGTTTTTTCAACAAATTATTTGGTGCACTCAACAAGCTCGAAGAGATGAAAGATGTGCTTGAAGATGTTGCGGAAAACCTCCAGAAGGCCGCTTCTGATGAGACTGTGAATACACAACAAACTACTTCGTCGGCTTCTGCCCCCATACCCACACCGGTTTCCGCCTCTGTTGAATCAAAAACTTATGACACCGGTGATCGGTATTTTGCATCCTTAATTACTGCTTTTAACTTCCCCGGATATACGATCAGCACCGATGTTCATGCAAACACCTTAGATTCCGGTGCGCATCCCAGCTGCTATCCCATCTCCTACCTGTTTTCAAAAGAATCGCAGCCAGTGTTGGCTGTCTTTGTCATGAACACAAATCAGTACCGTTCCATGACGGCCAAAGGGGCTTATCAGGTACTTGAGGATCGTGGCATTTCCTACATCCGCTTCTTCAAGGGCATGGAAAATAATCGTGAATATGTTTTGAACCGTATCCGCGAAAACTTAAACTAACTTAATCACGCGAAAAACAGAGAGAAACGCTTTATGCGCCTGTGGAGAACCCAGCACGGATTTATTTGTGTTTTGCAGGCAGCCTGTCCGTGTACGGTTTCGTATCGCAAATTTGCGATGTTAAACGGATTTCTCTCTGTTTTCTTTTTTCTTTTGGTGTTTTTATGAGTATACTCGACAAGCTTTCCGAAAAAGAGACCTGGGAGGCATTTTATCAGCACAAGCTTAAACAGGGCAATATCAACCAAAACGACGCGGACGATCTACGTCAGTTTATCGACAGTGGCGCGTTCCTCGAAATTTCCGGTCACTTAAGACGGGGAGAATCTCTTTCTCTTCCCCAAAAAACATTGATCAACAAATCAAAATCCGGCAAAAAACGGGCAGTTTATACCTTTAACAGAGGGGAAAATTATGCACTCAAGGTACTTTCCTTTCTGCTTAGGGACTATGATTTCCTCTTTACGCCGAATCTTTACTCTTTTCGCAGAAATTCAGGTGTAAAAAAAGCAGTCGATGATGTTCTTCGAATAAAAGACTTGAACCACCGCTACGTTTATAAGGTGGATATCAGCAATTATTTTAATTCAGTTGACATCGGACTTTTGCTACCCATGCTCAAGGAAGTATTTGACAGCGACGAGAAGCTTTTTCTCTTTTTTGAATCCATGCTCACCAACCCCTATGCCGAGTATGAAGGTGAACGGATTTGTGAATCAAAGGGAATCATGGCCGGCACTCCTGTATCCGCCTTTCTCGCCAACCTATATCTGCGAGACCTCGACCATTGGTTTTTCACTCAAAAAATCCCCTATCTGCGCTACTCCGACGACATTCTTGTTTTTGCAAAGGATGAATGGCAGCTAACAGAGTGTATCCGGGTCATCAGGCAATACCTGTGTGACCGGCGCCTGACCATTAACCCAGACAAAGAAATCGTCTCTGCCCCCGGCGAAAAATGGACCTTTTTAGGTTTTTCCTACCATAAGGGCGTGATTGATGTCAGCGAAGTCTCCCTTCAAAAACTGAAGGCAAAAATGCGTCGGAAGACCAAAGCACTCTCCCGATGGGCCGACAAAAAGAATCTGCCCGGCGAATACGCCGCAAAAGCCTTTATCCATCGCTTTAATGCGAAGCTGTATGACAATCCGGTCTACAGTGAACTCACCTGGACCCGGTGGTTCTTTCCGGTGATCAATACCACGATTACCTTAAATGAGATTGATCGGTACATGCAGGACTGTATCCGCTTTCTTGCGACAGGAACACGAACCAAGGCGCGTTTTCGCTTCCGTTATGAGGACATAAAGGGGCTTGGCTATAAAAGTCTGGTGCATGAATATTACAAAATAAAGCAGGAAGAAAATGAGGTGTGACATGAACAATCTAAAAAAACTTACCATTCTCCACTCCAACGATCTCCACGGTGATTTTCTGGCAGAACAGACCGATGAGCGACTTGTGGGCGGAGTCTCCATGCTGTCCGGCTACATCAATCAAGTAAAAGCTACCGTAAAAAATACTCTCTATTGTATTGCCGGTGATATGTTTAGAGGTTCTGTCATTGACTCCGAATATAAAGGCATCTCCACTATCGAAATCATGAACATGCTCTCCCCCGATGTGGTTACCATCGGCAATCACGAGACCGACTACGGTGTGGCACACCTGCTCTTTATTGAGAAATGTGCCAAGTTCCCGATCATCAACGCGAATCTGCACATCAAGACAAACGGAGCGCGGCTGTTCAAACCATACCACATCGTCGAGATTGACGGTATGAAAATCCTTTTTATCGGTATTTTGACAGAGGAAGTATTGTCACAGACGAAAAAAGATGAATTGATCGGCACCTTCATCGATATCGACGAGGCTGCACAGGAAATCGGCAAAATCTGCAACACCTACAACTCCCTCGACGTTGATCTCACTGTCCTGCTCACTCATATCGGCTTTGAGGAGGACAAACAGCTCGCCGCACGGCTTGATCCGGCATGGGGCGTTGACATAATCATCGGCGGACATTCACACACACTCCCCGATACCCCGGAAACCATAAACAATATTATCATTGTTCAAGCGGGAACAGGAACAGATCAGATTGGCCGTTTTGACATCACTGTCAATACTGACCAAAACTGCATCGACAGTTACACTTGGCAGACCGTACCTGTCAGAGCAAAAACCTGCCCGCGGGATCAAGCACTGGAACATATCCTGCAGTACTACCAGGCAGAGACTGACAAAAAATACGGGCGGCTGGTAACCAAATTTAAACGCACTCTCACCCACCCCTCCCGTTACTGCGAAACTGAGCTGGGAGGACTGCTTTCCGATATTGTCTGTGAGAACCTGGGGCTTGATCTTATGCTTCTCGGCTCCGGCGGTATCCGCAGCAAAGAGCTGGGACCCATCGTGCTCTACTCAGATTTCATTGAGTGTTTTCCCTACGACGATTCCGTACACATGCTTCCGGTGACCGGAAAACAATTGCGCCAGATTATTCTTCACATCCTGCGCGACGAGGTGTGGTCGGGTGACCACTGCGAGTTTTACCAGTTCTCCGGTCGGATACGCATCATCTACCGAAGGGATACTCATGATTTTGAAGAATTAAGCTTTGACGGCAAACCTTTATGCGATGAAAAAATCTACCGCATCGGAATTGAACTGTACCACTACAAAAACCTGGAAAAATTCCTCTCCATTAGCTACGACGAGGTGGAAAAAAACGGAAAAATTCGTGTCGTATCCACCTCCTGCCGCGATATTCTGGACGAATACCTTTCCGCTCACCAGCTTCTTGATCGCGAGATTGACGGACGGCTGGTAGTTAAGTGATCATGGGCTGTGAAAAACAAAACTCCTTTCGCAAAAGAGACCGTTTTTCACAGCCCTTCTACTCTACCGTAACGCTTTTCGCCAGATTTCTCGGCTTATCCACATCTACTCCCTTCGCCACACTGACGTAATAGCCCAGCAACTGCAACGGAATAATCGCCAAACTGGTCGCAAACCGTTCATCGGTTTTGGGAATATAGACCGTGAAGTTCGTCGTGTCTTCAATACTGTAATTGCCGTAGCTGGTCAATCCCATCAGGTACGCACCGCGGCTCTTCACCTCCACCAGATTGCTGATGGTTTTCTCGAATAACTTCGACTGGGTGAGCACACCAACCACCAGAGTGCCATCCTCGATCAGACTAATCGTACCGTG
>JAFQDI010000272.1 GCA_017416055.1 Lachnospiraceae bacterium | reverse complement strand
CCATCTCCAAGTTCTCCTCCACATCCATGCCGAGGAACACTCTTCTTCCCTCCGGAACCTGCGCCAGACCTAAGGATACGATCTTGTGTGCCGGTACATGGGCCAAATTGTGTCCCATGAAGGACACCGAACCGGAAGTACTCTTAAGCAGACCGGAGATCGTAAGCAGTGTCGTGGTCTTACCGGCACCGTTAGCGCCGATCAAGGTAATGATCTCACCCTCATTTACCTCGAAGCTGACACCCTTGATGGCGTGGATACTTCCATAATATACATTAATGTCATTTACTTCAAGCATCGCCATGACTTCAGCCCTCCTTCTTCTTTCCGAGGTACGCCTCAATTACCGTAGGGTTATTCTGGATTTCCTCCGCCGTACCCTTTGCGATAATCTTACCGTAGTTGAGCACTGCGATACCCTCGCAAATACCCATAACCAGATTCATATCGTGCTCAATCAAAAGAACTGCAATCTGGAAAGTATCGCGGATCTTGATGATATTGTCCATCAGCTCAGAAGTCTCGGAAGGGTTCATTCCGGCCGCCGGCTCATCCAAAAGCAATAGTTTCGGGTTCGTCGCCAACGCGCGGACAATCTCCAAGCGCCGCTGCGCACCGTAGGGAAGATTGCCGGCCTTGTAGTCAGCCATATCCTGCATATCGAAAATGGAAAGAAGATCCATCGCTCTCTCATGCGCTTCCTTCTCCGCCTTCCAGTAGCGGGGCATTCTTAAGATTCCTTCAAGTGTGGTGTAGTTGATGGAGTTATGAAGTCCCAGCTTCACGTTCTCCTCCACCGTCAGATTATTGAACAGACGAATATTCTGGAATGTACGAGCAATACCGGCTCTGTTCACATCCGCCGTCGTCATATTGTGCGTATCACGGCCATCCAAAAGGATCGTTCCGTGGGTAGGCTCGTAAACTTTCGTGAGCAGGTTAAATACGGTGGTCTTACCGGCACCGTTGGGACCGATCAGACCTGCGATCTCCGTGGGACCGACGGACATATTGAAATCATCTACAGCCTTCAGGCCGCCAAAGGTAACACCCAGATGAGCCGCTACCAGAACAGGCATCTTTCCTGCATCGCGCTCGGGGACAATTCCCGTACTGGGAATGGGGACCATTTTGGTAGAAAGTCTTGTCGCCATTTACTTGTCCTCCTTCTTCGCAGTCTGAACTGTAGTTTTCTTCATCTTAGCCTCAGCCTTCGCTGCGTTCTTCTCGTAATACGTGATCTTGATCTGTTTAATCCGATCAGCGATCTTCGGGTTGTGAGTCACCAGCATGATGCCGATCAACAGCACTGCATAGGCCAACATACGGTAGTCGCCGACACCGCGAAGCACCTCGGGAAGCAAGGTCAGAAGCGCTGCCGCGATAATGGATCCACGCATATTGCCCAAACCACCCAGCACAACAAATACCAACACTAAAATGGAAGTATTGAAGTCAAACTTGCTCGCCTGCAGCGCATAATAATTGGATGCGTACAGCGTACCTGCCGCTCCTGCCATCGCCGCAGAGATGACGAATGCCATCAGCTTATATTTGGTCACGTTGATACCGACAGACTCAGCCGCGATACGATTGTCGCGGAGTGCCATGATCGCACGTCCGGACTTGCTGTTGACCAGATGGAAAATGATCAGCAGGCAGAGCAGGATCAGTACAATACCAACCAAAAATCCATCAACCGTCCGCATTCCGGAAAGACCGATGGGACCGTTGATCAGCATCTTACCGCCTGCAGCCAGTTCGAACTTCTTCTCCAACATACTCACGTGCAGACCGTTTACGTCGCGACCCACATACAGGTTGATGATCAAACTCTTGATGATCTCGCCAAACGCCAGGGTTACGATTGCCAGATAGTCACCTTTCAGGCGAAGAACAGGAATACCGACCAGCACACCGACGATCGCCGCGAAAATCGCTCCGACGATCATGGAAAGTACCAGACGAAGGATCGCGTCCGGAATCACACTCTGAAGCAGCATGGACACCACTGCACCGATAAACGCACCGACACTCATGAATCCTGCATGGCCAAGGCTCAGCTCACCGAGCACACCAACCGTCAGGTTCAGAGAAATCGCCATGACTGCGTACACACAGATGGGTACCAACAGGCCTTTGATCAAGCTGGTCACTGCTCCTGCGTTCATCAAAATTTTCATGATCACATACGCTGCGATCACCATCGCATACGTGATAAAATTACTCTTTGTCGTCTTATTCAGTGAGAATTTACCGTTCTTTTTCATTGCCATCACCTTACACTTTCTCACTGATCTTCTTGCCCAGCAGTCCGGTAGGCTTCACCAGAAGGACAACGATCAATACCAAAAATACCACTGCATTGGACATCTCTGTGGAGATATATGCAGCCGCCATGATCTCAATAACACCCAAAAGCAAACCGCCGACAAACGCTCCGGGAATGGAACCGATACCGCCGAACACCGCCGCGGTAAATGCCTTGATACCGGGCATGGAACCGGTAGTCGGGGAAAGGGTCGGATATGCGGAACAAAGCAGAACACCTGCGATCGCCGCCAGCGCAGAGCCGATGGCAAAGGTCATGGAAATCGTCGTGTTCACATTGATACCCATGAGCTGTGCCGCACCTTTATCCTCGGAGCAGGCGCGCATCGCCTTACCCATCTTCGTATTGCCGGTAAATGCAGTCAGCATCAACATGATCACCACGCAGATCGCCACGGTAATCAGCGTTACATAGGAAATCGACAACTGTCCGCCGAACAGTTTAATGGAGCCGGTGCCGACAATGGAAGGGAACACCTTCGTGTTCGGTGTCCAGAGAAGCTGCGCCGTATTCTGAAGCAGATAACTCATACCGATCGCAGTGATCAGAACTGCCAGTGAAGGTGCCTGACGCAGCGGTTTGTAGGCAAAGCGCTCGATCGTCATGCCCAGGACGGTACATACCACCATTGACATGAGAATACCGATCGCCGGATGCAATCCAAACTTAATCATGGCAAAAAAGGAAATGTATGCTCCGACCATAATGACATCGCCGTGGGCAAAGTTCAACATTTTTGCAATTCCGTAAACCATCGTATAGCCAAGAGCAATGATCGCATAGATACTGCCCAGGCTAAGGCCGTTTATTACATGGGAAAGAAAACTCATTAATCAATACCTCTTTACGTTTCAATTTTCCTGTTATCACACGCTTACGAGTGAAAAGAGGACTGCCGCATCACCAGCAGTCCTCTCTGAACGCTCACTTATTTATCTGCTTTGATCAGTCAAGACCAACATATACGCCGTTCTCAATCACCATACCCTTAGGAGACTTGGATACATAGCCGTTCGTCCAGGTCATGTTGTCGCCGGTCAGTCCGGAGAAGGTCATCGTGCTGAACTGCTCGATCATCTTCTCGTTGATCTCCTCTGCCTTCATATCTGCGGTAACGCCTGCAGCAACACAAGCCTGATAGATTGCGTAGATACAGTCGTATGCGTCAGCTGCGAACTGGTTGGGGATCTCGCCGTACTTCTGCTGATAAGTCGCTACGAAATTCTGAGTCTTCTGATCTGCTGCATCTGCGGAGAACGGAGTCAGGAGCATAACGCCCTCAGCCAGCTTGGTATCAAAACCATCCAGAGTCAGGATACCGTCCATACCGTCTACGCCGAAGAACTTCGGTGCAAAATCGGCATTAGCACACTGTGCAAGGATCAGGGAAGCCTCACTGTAGTAGATGGGCAGGAACACCAGGTCTGCACCGCTGCTCTTTGCCTCAGCGATCTGAACGCTGAAGTCCTGTGCCTTGCTGATAAATGTCGTGGTAGAAACGATCTCCAGCCCAAGCTCATCTGCTTTACTCTTAAAGGTGTTGTAGATACCGGTGGAATAATCGCTGTCATTCTGATAGATTACTGCAACTTTGGTGCCCAGCTTCTGCTCGTAAATGTACTGAGCGGATGCGGTACCCTGGTTGGTATCGGCGAAGCACATCTGATAAACATTGTCCTTGCCCTCGGGATATCCGTCAACGGATGCGGAAGGGGTCAGAGCGAAAATCTTATCCTCAAAGTTCTTCACAGCAGTTACCTGTCCGGGACCGGAAGTAACGGAACCGAGGGAAATCTGCATACCCCAGTCCTTTACTGCATTATACGCATTCACTGCCTTCTCGGGATTGTGCTCGTCGTCCTCATACTTCAGTTCAAACTGAAGACCACCCAGCGCGTTGATCTCCTCAACTGCGATCTCAGCACCGCGCTTTGCTGCGTTACCGTAAATCGCTGCGTCACCGGTCAGGGGAGCGGTTCCACCGATCTTGATCGCGGTATTCTTTCCGGAACTTCCGGTTCCTGCACCGCCACAACCTGCAAGGCAGGTCATGCACATTACCATTGCCAATACAAATGCTACAATCTTTTTCATCTTTCTTTCCTCCAACTTTACAAGCCAAACTTTTTAAATTTTGTTTCAGCTTATTTATATGGTGGCTATTGTATCCCTTTGCTCGCGAAATGTCAAGCTTTATTTCGCCAAATTTTCAGATATTTTTCGGAAAATTATCGTCATTTTAGCGAAAAAGTGTGTTTTGACAGAAAAATTTATTGCCAGAAAGGTTTCTATTTCTTTCCGGCAATAAATTTTTACTCTATTTTCTTTCGCACAGGCCGCTATAACTATCCGTCGACCCATCTCCTTCTCTCCGGGCAATGAAGTAATAATCCAGCACCTCCGTCCCCTCCGCCAGCAAATGGGTTCCGTAATTGGAGATACCACAGCACAGCACCGGATCCCCCGATGCGATCGCCAGGCCATACCCCCTTTCAGAGACCACCATGGGCGGTCTGCTTCCCTTCGGATGAGAAATATATCGCGCAGCTCCATTCAACGGAAGTTCTGCCTTTGTCCCCGCTCCCTGCGCGTAAATCTTTTCACTCTTTGGCCAGTCCAGATAGAGTCTGACTCTGGATCCGCCCTGCGATGTTTTCTCGATCAGCCTGCATTCCTTTTCCCGTTCGGAGAGCAAAGGCCGTTTATCTCTGTCCAGATAATGAATATTTCCGTTCGCTTTATCCACCTGCAGGCAGAGTTCGTCCGTCTTCAGTTCCAGAATCTTGGGAGAATCCCGATACATCCACTCACGGATCACTGTGGTAAGCGCGATACCCGGATGCGGCTTCTCCAGAAGGCGGCTGTCTCTCGCAAACGTAATCCGGATCACATCTGCTTTGACCGGGCTGATACGCAAAATACCATACGCGCTCTGCAGGTACAGACCATCCGGCCGTTTCGTCACCCATCGCACCGACTGATCGGTTTTCGCATGTCCCAGTGCGCGAAGGAGTCCTGTTTCCGGCATACTGCCAAAGGAAATGCTCTGCTTTTCAGCCTCTGGCTGCGTGCCGGCCGGCTTTCTTTCTTCCGGCTTCTGAACAGTGATCTTCTGTTTTGCTTTTAGAACCGCAAACTTTTCGTCCTCATCCACATCTGTCTGTACTGTCTTTCTCCTGAACCCGATTGCGGAAGTCTTTTTCGTCTCCGCCCCGATCATTTTCACGCCGTTCTCCGGTACCGGATCGGCGATCAGTCCGGTCAGATCACTGGCATGGAGAACACACAGTTCATGCAAGGCACGGGTCGCCGCCACATAGAGTAACTTCGCATGTCCGTCATCCACCGGATAATCCTCTCTGCTCGGATCAAGGATCAACACTGCGTCAAACTCCAGACCTTTGGTATATTCCACCGACAACACCATAATCCCGTTTCCGAAGGTGGCCTTCTCCGGATCATTCTCCATTACGTCAATGTATTGCCCCAGTTCCGTTGCAGCTAACTGTGCCGCAGCCTCACTCCGGCAGACTACCGCGATAGTCTCCAAGCCCTTTTCCTGCCATTTTCTTAAGATGCCGGCCGCCTTTCGATAAAGATCGTCCCGCTCTCTGACTTTTCGCACCACCGGCTCGTCCCCGTGACGGATGATCGGCTCCACCGGATAGACGGCGAATCTGCCGTGATGGAGGATCTTTGTGGCGAAGTTGGAAATCTCCACCGTATTTCGATAACTTTTTTTCAAGGTGCAAAAACTTGCCGGTTCAACGCTCACATACATTGCTTTCAGCTCTTCCCAGTCATTTAGGCCGTAACCGAAATGAATGTTCTGGGACACATCGCCCATGATCGTGTAAGTACAGTCCTTGATGCAGTGGTTCAAAACCGCATACACCATCATGCCGAAGTCCTGTGCCTCATCAATGACAATGTGATGCGCCTCGCTGATCACTTCCGTCTCCTTCACCCGCTTATACAGATATGCTAACGCCGCCAAATCATACACGTCAAACGCATCCTCCGGAAAATCCACCTCATATCCCCTAGCAGCCTGATCTCGCAGAAAATCTTCATAGAGCGAATAGATAGACCGTTTCCAGACGGATGGTCCATATTTCCCGCGGTAAGCCCGCAGGATTGCCTTTTTCTCTGCCTCAGTATATTTGACTCCTCTCGCATTGAATTCGTCTTTGATGCGGGCTGTCAGACGCTCGTTGAGCAAATTGATCTTACTTTGGATGGAGAATGTGGGATATTGGTCGAGAAATTCGTCCATCCCCTTCCCGTTCATCAAAAGCACCAACTGCTTAGGATCCGCAGCCCGCCCTACTCTCCGGTCATAGATACCGGTCTTTCCGTTCTCTACGCCCTCCACAAACTGCCTGGGATCCAGGTAAACGGATTCTCTGGAAATTGCACTCTGCTCCAACCGTCTGCAAAACGCCTTAAGATCCTCAAACCAGGAAAGTCTTCCCTTCACCATATTCCGTTTCACATTGGTGTCAGTGGGCTTCGTGCGGTATTTTAACTTGTCCCAGTCTTCGTACAACAGGCGAACAAACAGTTCCTCCATGGTCATCTGGCGCACGCCGTACACGTCCAGATCCGGCAGCACGCCGGTGATATAATTCAGCAAAAGTCGGTTGCTTCCCACGATATAGAAATCTTCGGGCTTAAATTGCTCCGCATAATTGTATAAGATATAGGAGATCCGATGCATCGCCACCGTCGTTTTACCGGAGCCGGCCACACCCTGGACCAGACAATTGTATTTTGGCGACTTTCGGATAATATCATTCTGCTCCTTCTGAATCGTTGCGACGATCTCACCCAGGACCGCCTGCTTGTTTTTCGACAGATACTTGGTCAAAATGTCATCGTTAGCAATGGTCTCCGTATCAAAAATGTTCTGTAGCGTTCCGTTTTCGATCTCGTAAGTCCTCTTTAGCTTCAGATCAACCCCCAGCGGTTCCCCCTGCGGCGAGAGGTAGCTGCACTTGCCAAGGCCGTTCTCATAATAAATGTTCGCGACAGGCGCGCGCCAGTCAATGACCATCGGGTGGATCACATCCCGAAAGATGCCGCTCCTTCCAATGTAAAACGTCTCCTCCTTATCCGATGCCTCATCGTGAATATCAATGCGCCCGAAATAAGGCTTTTGCAGCGCTCTCTCGTTGCGCGCCAATGTGTTTTCCAGAAAGTTGTACATCGTGTACGCGTTCTCCAGCGCGTTGATCAGTTCAGGATTGTCATCATGAAAATGAGCCTGCATATCATCAATGCCTGCCCGTAGATCAGCGACCTGTGCGCCGTACTTTGTTAAGTTATCCCGAACAACGTCCAATGTGTCCTGAAGACGCTGTTCCTCGTCCTGTCTGGAAATGCCGGGGACATCGCCCCTGAGAATTGAATCAGATTCATGTTTGTTTGCAACCATCGTTACTTCCTCCTGGTAGTCATATATTGTATGGATGTTAATCGATTGCTTCGTGCTGCGCACTCTACAGTCGCCGTCGAGATTCGCATATCGCGCTGCTGTCCGGAATTAACATCAATATCTTGCCAAGTCGGCCCGGTTTCGCCGGATATTGCCGGCAAATACCGAAAATAAACTATGAAATTGTCCTCCCTCTTTTTCAGAGGGAAGACAATTTTATCATGTTTCCATCAGAAAATCAATGCCTTTTTTACCCTGTTCTTGCCATCACACACACTTCCACTCCACCCGATGTGCCTCAAACCGCTCCGGCAATATCAAGTTGCCAAGCATCTGACAAACCGCAGATTCGGGCACAAACTCCGCTTCCGCTCGGCCTTCATTTCTCTGCCGACGTGTCTCCCAGTCAGTTTCCAGATAAATGATTCGCACCGACGCGTGGTAATCCTCGAACAGACTAACCTGTTTTCCACGGATCAGTGGTGTCAAATCTGTTGCATTCCAGACGAAGGGGATCTTTTTTCGCAGATACCCTCTCGCCTGCTCCCTGGCTGCCTGGGCGACTACGCCCTGATTGTCCTTCGGTGAGATCTTCATCTTTCTGCGAATATCGTCAAGGGATACCACCGGATATCCCGGACAATGCTCTCTGATCCAGGTGTCTTTTCCGGTTCCCGGGAGTCCGGAAAGTAAAATCACCTCGCCCCAGGTGTCGTCGTACAAGGGCTGTCCCGGCAAAATGTTGCGGCCGGACAGATAGGCATATTCGGAAAAGGCATCCGGAAACTCACCCGGTGCGTCAAGACAACCGCACTCTGTGGCCATCTCCGCACACAACCGTACCAACTCCAGTGATTCGTCCACAGAGTCGGAAATCCTTCCTCTCATATCCGCCGCCTCAAACAGACAAAGTAATCGGATAGAAAAGTCAGGCACCAATTCACCGTTTGCCGCAATTTTAAGCAGTCTGCGTGCCGGATCACTCTGATCCATGATGTGCGGCGGAACAGAATGATAACGAATCAGATTGCACACGGTCTCACGGAATATCTGCAATTCCTCTGTCCCGCAACATCCGTACTCCGTCCACAGAAATTCTCTGGCCATCCTTGCGCCCACTGCAGTGTGGTTCGGCGAGGTCCACACTCCGTCCTCCAGCTGCGTACAGGGAATTTTTCCAATGTCGTGAAGCAGTGCCGCAACGAACAGTTCCTCCTGCTTTCTTCGCTCCTGCTGCCAAAATGCAGGAAGACGGATCAACTCCTCGCAGACCATCTTCGTGTGGGTCCACACATCTCCCTCAGCGTGCCATACCGGATTCTGCTGTGTTTGCTGCATTTTGGTTATATATCGGCGGATCTGTGACTGCTCGATCGCCTGCCAGTCGATCTGCCGGTTGGCAGAGGACGGCACCAGATCAAGCAGTGCACCTGCCTTCTCTGCCATTTGACTCACCCCTCAAATAATTTCTCCATCGGCACCGCCAACTGGTTAGGCACGATGGGCCGATCGATCCAATGGGTTCCCGATTCATCCACGCACTGTGCAAAGGATGCGCGAACGAATTTCAGGCGATCCACCACCTGACCGTTTTCTTCTATCTTT
>JAFQDI010000271.1 GCA_017416055.1 Lachnospiraceae bacterium | reverse complement strand
CGTCAGGCAACCAAGGACGCAGGTAAGATCGCAGGTCTTGAGGTAAAGCGTATCATCAACGAGCCCACCGCAGCTGCATTGGCTTACGGTTTGGACAATGAAGGTGAGCAGAAGATTCTGGTTTACGACCTTGGCGGCGGTACTTTCGACGTTTCCATCATCGAGATCGGTGACGGTGTTATCGAGGTTCTGGCAACCAACGGTGATACCTTCCTCGGCGGAGATGATTTCGATAACAAGCTGACTAACTACATGCTGGCTGAGTTTAAGCGTCTGGAGGGCGTGGATCTGTCCAAGGATAAGATGGCTCTTCAGAGATTCAAAGAGGCAGCAGAGAAGGCAAAGAAGGAGCTCTCCTCCGCTACCACCACGAACATTAACCTGCCTTTCATCACTGCAACCAGTGAGGGACCGAAGCACTTTGATATGAACCTGACCCGCGCGAAGTTCAACGAGCTGACCCATGATCTGGTAGAGCGCACCGCGGGTCCCGTACAGAACGCACTGCGTGACGCAGGTCTGACCGCAGCTGAGATCGATAAGGTTCTGCTGGTAGGTGGTTCCACCCGTATCCCTGCGGTACAGGATAAGGTGCGTCAGCTGACCGGCAAAGAGCCGAACAAGAGCCTGAACCCTGACGAGTGTGTAGCACTTGGTGCTTCCATTCAGGGCGGTAAGCTGGCAGGCGATGCCGGCGCAGGCGATATCCTTCTGCTGGATGTTACTCCTCTGTCTCTGTCCATCGAGACCATGGGTGGTATCGCAACCAGACTGATTGAGCGTAACACCACGATCCCTACCCGTCACAGCCAGATTTTCTCCACCGCTGCTGACAACCAGACCGCGGTAGATATTAACGTACTTCAGGGTGAGCGTCAGTTTGCCCGTGACAATAAGAGCCTTGGCCAGTTCAGACTGGACGGAATTCCGCCTGCAAGAAGAGGCGTTCCTCAGATCGAGGTTACCTTTGATATCGATGCAAACGGTATCGTAAACGTATCCGCGAAGGATCTGGGTACCGGCAAGGAGCAGCACATCACCATCACCGCAGGCTCCAACATGTCTGACGCAGATATCGAGAAGGCAGTGAAGGAAGCTGCTGAGTTCGAGGCACAGGATAAGAAGCGTAAAGAGGGTATCGACGCTAGAAACGATGCAGACTCCATCGTATTCCAGGTTGAGAATGCACTGAAGGATCACGGTGACAAGATTGATGCAGGTGCTCGTGGTCAGGTAGAGGCAGACCTTGCATCCTTGAAGGCAGTGGTAGATGCCACCGCAAACATGGAGATCAGCGAGGCTCAGGTTTAGGAACTGAAGGCCGGCAAGGAGAAACTGATGAACAGTGCGCAGCAGCTGTTTGCAAAGATGTATGAGCAGGCTCAGGGTGCACAGGGCGGAGCTGATTACAGCCAGGCTAACTACGGACAGTCCGCAGGTCCCGACGACGATGTGGTAGACGCTGACTACAAAGAGGTTTAATGCAGCAGATGGTCAAAGTAGAGGGGAACTCGGTTGTTGACAACAGCGTAAGATAAATCATAGCCCACCTTGCAGCAAAATCTGTGAGGTGGGCATACTGCGTAAAATCGGGAAGAAGGAAAAGTTATGGCAGAGAGTAAAAGAGATTATTACGAAGTGCTCGGTGTGGCGAAAACGGCGACTGACGCAGACTTGAAAAAGGCATACCGCTCACTGGCGAAGAAATATCATCCGGATACCAATCAGGGCAATGCGGAGGCTGAGGCGAAGTTTAAGGAAGCTTCCGAGGCCTACGCAGTCTTAAGTGACCCGGAAAAACGTAAGCAGTACGATCAATTTGGTCATGCTGCCTTTGAGCAGGGCGGCGGAGCCGGCGGCTTCGATTTCAATGGTTTTGACTTTGGCGGTTTTGATTTCGGCGACATTTTCGGTGATCTGTTCGGAGGCGGAAGTCGTCGTCAGAGCAATTATAACGGTCCCATGAAGGGTCAGAACCTGCACACCAGCATCCGCATTTCTTTCGAGGAGGCAGTGTTCGGCTGTGAGAAAGAAATTGAGATTACCTCGAAGGATGAATGCTCTGAGTGCCACGGAACCGGTGCGAAGCCGGGAACTGAGCCGGTGACCTGTACGAAATGTAACGGAACCGGTCAGGTGGTTTACACCCAGCAGTCCTTGTTTGGCATGGTGAGAAATGTTCAGGCCTGCCCTGATTGTGGTGGTTCCGGAAAAATCATCAAAGAAAAGTGCCCGAAGTGCTACGGAACCGGACATACCAGCTCCAGAAAGAAGATTCAGGTGACCGTTCCCGCCGGCATCGACAATGGTCAGACACTTCGTATTTCCGGCAAGGGCGAGGAAGGTCTTCGCGGTGGCGGAAGAGGTGATCTGTTGGTTGAGGTGCTGGTGTCAAGTCATCCGAAGTTTGTCCGTCAGGATAACCATATTTACACCGATGAATACATGTCCTTTGCCACGGCGACTCTCGGCGGAATTATCCGGATCAAAACGGTGGATGGTGAGGTGGAGTACGAGGTGAAGCCCGGAACCCAGACCGGAACCCGTATTCGTCTGCGCGGCAAGGGTGTTCCCTACATCCGTAACCGTCAGACCAGAGGAGATCACTACGTGACGCTGGTGGTGCAGGTGCCGGAGAAGCTGAATAAAGAGCAGCGAGAGGCCCTGCAGGCATTCGACGACGCGATGAAGGGAATTAAACCGGACGAGGATAAGCCGAAGAAAAAGGGACTTTTCAAATAGGCAATGAGTCAAGCGAAGAAGGCGTGGGCGGTTGCTGTTGTTTGAAAATAGGAGAGCGAGGAAAAAACGATGCAGTGGAACAGATTTACCATAGATACCACCACCGAGGCAGTTGACCTCATCAGCAGCATGCTGGATGAGCTGGGCGTGGAAGGCATTGAAATCGAGGATAATATCCCTCTCACCGAGAGTGAGACGAAGGGCATGTTCATCGATATTCTGCCTGAGTTGGGCCCCGATGACGGAACTGCGAAGGTATCTTTCTATCTTGATGTGGACGTAAACCCGGAGGAACTGCTTGCTCAGGTAAGAGAGGGTTTGGAGGAACTGAAGCTGTTTGTGAACATCGGTGAGGGAACCATCACGGAGACCCAGACCGAGGATAAGGACTGGATGAACAACTGGAAAGAGTATTTCAAACCGTTCACCGTGGATGATATTCTGATCAAGCCTACCTGGGAGGAGATACCCGAAGAGCACAAAGATAAACTGACGATTGAGATTGATCCCGGAACTGCCTTCGGAACCGGAGCCCACGAGACCACACAGCTGTGTATCCGTCAGATCCGCAAATGGTTAAAGCCCGGAGATGCCGTTTTGGATGTGGGAACCGGCAGCGGAATCTTGGCGATTGCCGCGCTGAAACTGGGCGCAGGTTACGCGTTCGGGACCGATCTGGATGAGAATGCAGTGACCGCAGCCATAGAAAACGCTGAGGTGAACGGAATCACCGCAGAGCAGTTCAAGGTAATCGAAGGAAATATCATCGATGACGAGGCAGTGCAGGCTGAGGCTGGATTTGAACAGTACGAGGTGGCAGTGGCGAACATTTTGGCGCCGGTCATCATTATGCTTCAAGGCGAGGTCGCAAAACATATCAAGCACGGCGGCGTATTCATCACCTCCGGTATCCTCAATACTTGGGAGGACAGGGTGAAGGAAGCCTTCGCGGAAAATGATGAGTTCGAAGTGATCGAGACTACTTACCAGGGTGAGTGGGTGTCGGTGACAGCGAGAAGAAAATAGAGATGATTACAGCCCGGTCGAATTATCAGCCCGGGCTGTAATCATAAACAAAAGCTTTTATAATCCAAATGCAGCTCGGATTTTTTCTGCCTCGTCTACGGTGCAGTTGCATTTGGTTGCGATCTGGGCATTGTCCGTTAGCCCTGCATTTACCGCGCGGAAGACGGCGGCGCTGAGGTTGACACCCTGACTAATGCCCTGACTAATGCCTTGACTAATGCCTTGACTAATACCCTTCTGTAATCCTACGAGTTCACTATCTTCCATCATTTCTTTGATTGCTAGACACATATCATATTCCCCCTCGTGTTCATAAGCTTCCTTGTTATCCATAAATTTTCTGGCTCCTATCATTCCGCCAATAGTCAAGGCGGTTTCTTCATCTAAGTGTTTGTATTCTTCGTGCTCAGACAAAAACTTTTTCATGGCACGCTTATCATTTCGGTAAGGCATAATACCAAAGAGTTCCCGCAGACCGGTGGTAAAACACGCGGTGTCCTGCAGTTCGTTGACACAAATCAGTCGCAAAGGGTAGTCAGAAAAATTCTGCTCCCACAGTTCGCACTCCTCATCGTTGCCAAACTGCATCATTTCTCTTAGGTTTCTCGGACCATCCCATGCCTTGGTGCCATGGTAGAGGCAGAGTGTGTAGACCGGATTTAAGCGGTCTGACTTTCGGAAACTGCATAGAAATTCGTCAGTGTTCAGTGATTGCTTCTGTGCCTTGGTGAGGCGCTGGATATCCCTCACCTGTCTGCCGTATTCCAGCGCATCATAATTCATGCACCGCCACGGCATCGTGTAGTCGATGCTGTTTTGCTCCTCCACCGCCAGAATGCGCAGCGTCGCGCCACTTTTTAGCTGTTTGCTCACATCCCGCGAGCGGGGAACCGTGTTAACCTGGGACGACGCGCCGGTAGCTTTATCTACAGGCTGCACGGAAAACTCCGTGTAGTTTTCGCTGGTTGCGTCCAATTCGTTTGCTTTTACCACGCATTTTCCGGCGAAGAGTCCGCCGTTAATCAGATCGGCAAATCGGTGGTTGTCCCTCAAATATTCCACCATCAAGTCATTTTCTCTTCCCATACACATCACTCCCATCGCAAGCAAAGGCACCATGGGAACAGTCGCCTCTGCCATCTTATTTTAGGTTTGCATGAAAAATGGCTGAAGCGCCAAATGTGAAAAAAGAATTGAATAAGATATAGGCATATACCTATGAAAATAGATTAGCGGAAATCTTGTCTTTTGTCAAGTACAAATCTTGCCGCCTATACATTGACGGTGTGGTGCATGAGGGCACCGAAGTTGGTTCGACTCATCAAAACATTCAAAGAGGAAAACAAATACGCAAGACTTTGGCAGGATGACGCGAGCCTGCGCATGAATGTATCGCTGTACGGAACGCTCGTCTGGAACGCCGCCTACGCGGTATTTCAATTGGGACTCGGTTTTTGGCATTACACCTTTTGGTTTTATTCGCTGGCAGGCTACTATCTGTCCCTTGCGGTGATGCGTTTTTTTTCTGGTTCGGCATACGCGAAAGCATAAACCGGGTGAGAGAATGCGCGAGGAATTGAAAAAATACCGTGTTTGCGGAATTATCTTTCTCATCATGAATCTGGCACTTGCCCTGATCATTTTCTTCATGGTGTATTGGGACAGAACGTTTATTCACCACGAGATCACCACCATCGCGATGGCGGCGTACACCTTCGGGGCGCTCACGATGGCGATCATCAACGTGATCAGGTATCGCAAATATAACAGTCCGGTCTATTCGGCATCCAAAGCGATCAGTCTGGCTGCGGCGTGCGTCTCGATGCTCACACTGGAGTCAACGATGCTCACCACGTTCGGTAGCGAAAAGATGGATATGACGACACGCAGAATCATGCTGGCAGCGTCCGGCGCGGTGATTTCGGCGTTTGTCATCGCAATGGCCATCTATATGATCGCACAGGGAACAAAAAAGATTAAGCAGTTGAATACAGCGAAGGAGCACAAAAATGGATAACAAAGAAAAAGAAACCTTTCACTATACGTACTCTGCAAAGCAGCAGGAGGAGATCAAAGCAATACGAAAGAAATACACTGCTCCTGAAGAGCGGGAAGATAAGATGACA
Organism: Lachnospiraceae bacterium; assembly: GCA_017416055.1. The sequence goes on along the minus strand of JAFQDI010000271.1, from coordinate 5,080 downwards.
CAACTTCGCCGTCTGGATGCGGGTGTCATGCAGAAAGCGACGACGGCTTCATTGGCGATGGGTATCATCGGGGCATTAGTTTTGGGGGCAGGGATGAGCCTGACGATGTCGGATTTTTCTAAAATACTGGGAGCCTACGAAGAGATGGCTCTCTTGTTTGGAGTCGGGATCGGAATCATCGGCATTGTGTTGGTGTGTCTCGCATATCCCTTTTATCTGTACGTGGTAAGGCGAGAGCGTGAGAAAATTGCGCCTGAAATCATACGTTTGACCGATGAATTAATGAAGTGAGAGTAAACAAATTGCATTTTTTGCTGATCTGTGTTATAATAAAAAATTATCAGTTTACACTGGCAGAAAAGGTTTAAAAATCAGTCTCCTTTTTTGCCGAAGGAGAAGGTGCATGTACCAGTTTTACACGACCCCGGACAATATTGAAGAACATCAGGCGACGATCATTGGACCGGATGTGAACCATATCCGCAATGTGCTTCGGATGAAGCCGGGCGAGGCGGTTCGCATTGCAGACGGTCTCGGAGCCTGCTATGAGGGGGAGATCGGTGAGATCAGCAGTGATCAGGTAATCGTTCGCCTGATGGGAAATCGGGTGGAGAGTACCGAACTCCCGGTCAGAGTGACCCTGTTTCAGGGGCTGCCAAAGAGCGATAAGATGGAGCTGATCATTCAGAAGAATACGGAGCTGGGTGTGAGTGGCATCGTGCCGGTGGCGACCAGCCGTGCGGTGGTGAAACTGGACGAGAAGAAAGCGGATGGAAAAGTGAAGCGTTGGAATGGAATCGCCGAGGCGGCTGCGAAGCAGTCGAAGCGGACATTGATTCCGGAAGTTTGTCCGGTGATCAGCTTTAAGAAAGCACTTGCCGAGGCAGAGAAGTATGATGTAAAACTGATGCCCTACGAGAACGCGGAAGGAATGGCATTTACCCGCAGATGTATTGGTGAGATTTGGCCGGGAGCGACGGTGGCAGTGTTCATCGGACCGGAGGGTGGCTTTTCTGAGGAGGAGGTCGAGGCCGCGAGCGCGGTTGGGTTTGTGCCCATCACCTTGGGTCGACGGATTCTTCGGACAGAGACCGCAGGAATGTGTGTGTTGTCGATGCTGGGGTATGTATTGGAACCCTGATCCCTGGGATAGAAAAGAGAAAAAGCGCGAATGCGCCGGGTGAGGATAAATCATGGAAGCATATTTGGACAATTCGGCCACAACGAAGGTGACAGATTCGGTGCGGGAGATCGTTGTAAAGGCGATGACCGAGGATTACGGAAATCCGTCTTCTCTTCACCGAAAAGGATTTGAGGCGGAAAGTTATATCAAGATTGCCAGAATGGATATCGCGAAGACGCTGAAGGCTCAGATGAAGGAGATTTACTTCACCTCCGGCGGTACTGAGTCGAACAATATGGCGATCATCGGTGCGGCGATGGCGAATCGACGCCGCGGCAATCATATTGTCACGACCACGATCGAGCATGCCTCGGTGTACAATGTATTTGGATTTTTGGAGAATGAGGGATTTCGCGTCTCCTATGTGCCGGTGGATGAGCACGGACACGTGCGCCTTCCTGAGCTGGAGAAGATACTGGACGATGAGACGATCCTTGTGTCTGCGATGTATGTGAACAATGAGATCGGATCGGTAAATCCCATCGCGGAGATTGGAACCCTGATCAAAAAGAAAGTGCCCCACGCATTGTTTCATGTGGATGCGATCCAGGCCTACGGTAAATTTCGAATCTATCCCCAGCGGATGGGGATTGATTTGTTGAGCGTCAGCGGACACAAGATTCACGGACCGAAAGGAACCGGATTTTTGTACATCCGCGAGGGAGCGAAGGTGCGTCCCCTGCTCTACGGAGGCGGCCAGCAGAACAATATGCGCTCCGGTACGGACAATGTGCCCGGCGTAGCGGGGCTCGGCGTGGCGGCGGTGGACAGTTATACCCGGTTTGAAGAAAAAATCGATCATTTATATCGGATAAAAGAATTGTTTATCCGGGAAGTGGAAACGCTTGAAGGGACAAAGGTGAACGGATTGACCGGACGGGACAGTGCGCCGCATATTGTGAGCGTCAGCTTTGCCGGCATTCGCAGCGAAGTGCTTCTTCATTCCCTTGAAGACAGACGTGTATATGTTTCATCGGGATCGGCTTGCTCGTCCAATCATCCGGCGGTCAGTGGAACACTGCAGGGGATTGGAGTGGAAAAGCAGTATTTGGATTCCACGTTGAGATTCAGTTTCAGTGTGTTTACCACCGAGGAGGAGATTCATTATGCGGTGGATTGTCTGAGAGAATTATTGCCGGTGCTTCGGAGATACCGGCGGATGTAAGTGATTGAGTACTGAAAAAGCGAGAAATACGTTAGAGATACGATTCCGCCGGATGGGCGGAGGAAAGAGGAAATTATGGTTCAGGTGTTTTTGATCAAGTATGCGGAGATCGCCATCAAGGGAAAGAACCGTTACCTGTTTGAGGATGCGCTGGTACGCCAGATGCGTCAGGCATTGTATAAGATTGATGGACAGTTTAAGGTGTTCAAAGAGTCCGGCCGCGTCTATGTGAAGGCGGAGGCACACTTTGATTACGAAGAGACGGTGGATTGTCTGAAGAAGATTTTCGGTATTGTGGCGATCTGCCCCATTGTGCAGAAGCCGAAGATGAACTTCGAGGAGCTGAAAAAGGAAGTGCTTGCCCACGTGGAAAAGGAGTATCCGGACAAAAACTTCACGTTCAAAATGTTCTGTCGCCGCGTGGACAAATCCTTCCCCATGGAGTCCAACGATGTGAATGCAGCTCTCGGTGAGGCGATTTTGGAGGCATTCCCCGAGACAAAGGTGGATGTGCATGATCCGCAGGTGAAGATCAATGTGGAGCTGCGCCCCACATTAGTCAATATTTATTCGAAAACAATCCCCGGCCAGGGAGGTATGCCCGCGGGAACCGCAGGAAAGGCGACGCTGCTTCTCTCTGGCGGAATCGACAGTCCTGTGGCCGGTTATATGATCGCGAAGCGCGGTGTGACGCTGGACGCAGTGTATTTTCATGCACCGCCCTACACCAGCGAGCGTGCGAAGGAGAAAGTGGTTGATCTGGCGAAACTGGTGTCTGTCTACACTGGTCCGATCCGTCTTCACGTGATCAACTTTACCGAGATTCAGCTTTATATTTACGATCAGTGTCCTCATGATGAGTTGACTATCATCATGCGCCGCTATATGATGCGTATTGCTGAAAAAATCGCGGAGGAGTCCGGAAGTCTTGGACTGATCACCGGCGAGAGCCTCGGCCAGGTGGCATCCCAGACCATTCAGAGTCTTGCGGTGACCAACGAGGTCTGCAAACTCCCTGTATACCGTCCGCTGATCGCCTTCGACAAGGACGACATTGTGAAGATCGCGAAGAAGATCAACACCTTTGAGACTTCTATCCTGCCTTATGAGGACTGCTGCACCATCTTTGTGGCAAAGCATCCCGTGACGAAGCCTATCGTGAAGGCAATCGCAAAGTCAGAGGAAAATCTGGCGGAGAAGATCGATGAGATGATGGAAAGGGCGCTGGATACCCGGGAGGTAATTGAGGTGCAAGCCTAAATACGGTGGATTCAAAATAGCGTGGCCCAAGTCATGCTATTTTGTTTTTATAAATTTGTAACAAATCTCACCTTTTTGCGTATAACCAATAGAACAAAACCAAAGGAGGTGTGGGAATCGTGCTGGAAGCATTTTACAGAGACAATTATCGGATTGTCTACGGCTATCTGCTATCGCTTTGCGCGGATCCTGACTTGGCGGAGGATTTGGCGGCGGAAGCTTTTTGCAAAGCGATAGAACACATTAAACAGTACGATCCGAAGTATAAAGCCTCCACCTGGCTTTGTACCATCGCGAGGAATCTGTTTTACAGTGAGTGCCGAAGAAAGAAACGGTTTGTGAGTCTGGATGAAGCGAACTGGATCGCTACCCCATCAGCAGAATCGATTCACTTACAGAAGGCGGAAGCCGAACAGGTGCTTAAGCTGTTGGATAGCGTCACGCCCGAACAGAAACAGGTGTTTATTATGCGTCTGGAGGGAATGAATTTCCGAGACATCGGCCTTGCCTTGGGCAAAAGCGAAAACTGGGCGCGGGTAAATTTTTTTAGAACGAAGAGCCGGATACGGTCAGAAATGGAGGGAGAAGCATGAAGTGTGAGATTATTCGCGATTTGTTGCCGCTGTATGCGGATGGATTGACCTCTGAGGAGAGCAATCGATTAATTGAAGAACACATTGAGTTCTGCAGTGAGTGTGCTGCACTGGTAAAAGACATGTGCGAGCCGATGGAAATTACACCGAGTCAGGAAGCATATGAATGTGTGGAGATGATCTACCGACAGAAGCGCAGGACAAAAATAAAACTGATTGTTGCCTGTGCACTGACAGCGGTGATTGTGTTTGGTGGTTGTTGGTATTATACTAAGACGCATTTTCGCTCGACCAAGTTTACGGATACGGAACTCAGCAAGGAGGAGATATTGGAAGATCTTCCGGAACTTATTCTGACGGACGCAGAAATAGAGCTGGGGAAGACTATTTTCGAGACTGCCGAAATGCGGGAATATCTGAAAATAGGGGCGGATAAATATACGGTAATTCCCTATGAGCAGATGAAAAGGTATCTGGCTGGCGTGATTCCGGAGGAGGCCAGAGTGGCGGAAATCGGATTACTGCACCGCACGTTACTGATCGATTATTATCAGGAAGATACCAGAACGATTCTGGAGTACGGCGATGGGGATCTGACCGGACATGTCGATTGGATTGGAAAATGCATCAGTGTATTGGAGGACGGGATACCGGGGGCGGTTTATAGTGTAAGATACGATGTAGCTTTCGATAAGACCGAGTATAGAAAGAGCACTCCGGAAACTCACTGGTATGACTGGTAAATTGAAAAATTAAATTCCGTTTGTAGGATTAAATTCCACACCCCTTTAAAATTCTTTGTTTTCATTGAATTTTTAAAGTGCCTTTTGCTCATATTCATGCTATAATAGTCTAAATTTCTTTGAAATTGCTGGTTTT
>JAFQDI010000270.1 GCA_017416055.1 Lachnospiraceae bacterium | reverse complement strand
GATTCTGGACGTGGAGCTGCCGGACATCGACACCTACGAGCAGACCGTCCTGCCGGGCTTCCACGGTGTCTACTACGGGCAGGCGGCCCTACCCATGCCGGCGGAAGACCTGATCTATCTGGAGAATGAAGTTACCCAACATGCTGTGGTCACCGGTCCCGAATTGAAGGGAGAGCAAAGCGTCTACGCCCCGGAGAAGTTCGACGGCATGGATGGATACGATGTGTTTCTCCACGGCGCGCAGGCGGTGCTGACCATCGAGAACCCGCTGGCGGAAACAGACCGGGAATTGATCATTTTCCGGGACTCCTTCGGCAGTTCTCTGGCTCCTCTGCTGCTGTCTGCTTACAAGACTGTGACACTGGTGGATATCCGCTACGTCAACAGCCTGTTCCTGGACCAGTTCGTGGATTTCCACGGCCAGGATGTGCTGATTCTTTACTCCACTACCCTCATCAACGGCGCTGCCGTCCTGCAATAAAAAACGCGTGCTGATCGAAGACGGTCAGCACGCGTTTTTTCAGTTTTCCAGCTGTCGGCCCAGAAAGCCTGCCACAGTCTGGGCCAGCTTCTGTTCCTGCTCGGTCAGGGGCATATCGCTTTCCTCCAACAGGAGGATCACGCAGCCCATGAGATCGCCTTCCGTCAGAATGGGCGTGGCCACACCCAAATGGTACTTCTCCACATTGTCGCTGACCCGAATGCGGCTGTTGCCGGACTGATAGCGATAGGTCTTGCGCTGTTCCATGAGCTGCTCCAACTCCTGGGAATTGCGCTTGTCCATCAGATCCCGCTTGGGCGCGCCGGCCACGGCAATGATGCTGTCCCGATCGGATACCACGGCGATGTGGCCGGTGTTTTTGGCGATGGATTCACAGATCTGCACCGCCAGATCCGTCAGATCCCCCATGGGGGAATACTTCTTAAAAATAACCTCGCCATCTCGCTCCGTATAGATCTCCAGCGGGTCACCCTCACTGATAACATTGACATCGAAAACCTTGTCCTTCTGGTGCGTCGCACGTTGGACAATCGGGCTATTTAAGATATTTTCGATGTCTGAATTAAAATTTCCGTTGTCCACAACTTTCAGACCGTTCTGCAGCAAACCATCAATGTCTGCTTTCAGCTGAATGTCGATACGGGCATTCTGTTCTGGGTCGGTGCCTTCATACACCGTGATGCGCTCTACGATCAGACCGATGTCCCGCTTATCGAGATGGGGCTTCTGAAGGATGCTGTCAAACACATCAAGCACGGTTTTTGCGGCGCGGTTCGTTTGCAGGAGGCGGTTGCGGTGATCGATGTTGTCATCGATCTGTCGTTCCAGTCCTTTGATTCGGTGGGTCAGCTCCTGCTCCAACTCCATGTAGGTTTCGTCAATAATGGCAGCGGCATCGGGATCTTTTCCCATGGTGTCGATCAGCTTTCGCTTGAGCAAATTTTTCAGCTGTGCTTTGGCATCGGACAACTGGCGTTCTATATTCTCGATGGCCAGGCCGATCTGCTCTTCGTGATCCGGCTGCCGGCGAAGCGCTTCTTCCAGTTCCGTCAGCATATCGGCAGAATTGTCCCGGACAACCGAGACATAGCGCTTCAGAAGCTCGTCCAGCCGTTCCACGTGGACATGGTGACTGGTGCACCCGGAACGTCCCCGGCGGTGGTAGGTGCCGCAGACGTAGGCAGCCTTCAGGTCGGGACGGCTCATGGAAAACATGGGTGATCCGCAGTCACCGCAGAACAGGTAGCCGCTGTAGTCCGTGGCGTATTTTTTTTCGCCGCGATAGTTGTTGGTACTGCGTTGGCGAAGCTGTTCCTGGGCGAAAAGAAAGGTTTTTGTATCAATGATCGGTGTGTGGGCGTTCTCAATGACAATGTGGTCTGTGTCATCAACCCGCTGATCAACACCGTTGATCCCTTTTCGGGAGTATTTTCCTTGTCGAAGGGTTCCGATATAGAAATCGTTGGGAAGGATCCCGTAGACAGAAGCGATGCTCCATTCCGATTTTGCGGTCAGCCGTGTCTTCTGCCCCATGGACTCCCGCCAGGCGATCTCGTTGGCACGAGGAGTGGGGACGCCTTTGTCTGTCAGGTAATTGGCGATTTTTTTATATCCCCAGCCACTGTTGTAGAGGTCGAAGATCTCCCGTACCACCTCGGCGGCTGCAGGATCGATCTCATACGTCATCTCTTTCGTGTTGGTGATCCGGTAGCCGTAAGGCACGCTGCATACCCACTGCCCGGATTTTTGCCGGTTTTTGATGATGGCCTTGATTTTTTTCGACGTATCGGTAACGGGAAATTCATTCATCAGAAATTTGAACTGAATCAGCATCCAGTCGTCCCGTGTGGGATAGTCGATATTGTCCCCAATCGAAATGATCCGCACACCGGCATCCCGAAGAAGCTCCAGCTCCAGCAGACCAAGGCTGTTTCTGCGGCTGAAACGGGAGAAATCTTTCACGATCAGCACGGTGGATTCTCCGTCGAGCAGCTTCGGCCGCATGCGCATGTAGTCCTCGCGCTGCGCAAACGTATAGCCGGAACGGTCCCGATCCGCGTAAAACGTCACCTGTGCCGCCGGAAAATGCTCGGAAATGTAGTCGGATATGATCTTTTTCTGATTCTCAATGGAAGTATTGTCCCGATCCTGCTCAATGTCAACAGAGATTCGCGTGTATGCACTGATATTCAATGTTGCTCATCCTTTTTGGATTAATAATAATAACATTGTAAGTTGGTGGGTTTGGGATGTCAAGTGGTAAATACCAGCAATCACATGAATTTTTATTCTCGTCCGAGTCTGTCCCAATCTGAGATACAATACGCCGCCGGATGCACGGTCTAATGTGCAGCCGACGGCGTATTATTCTGGAGGCGTACGGGATATCTTATCTGTAGATCTTCTGGGCTTCTTCACGCACGATCCGTACCCAGTCTGCAGCATGGGTGGGAGAGTATGCCAACGTACGGATATCACGCATAAGTACTTCTGTGGGGCAGCCGTATTCGGCGGTGATGGCGAAAACTTTGGCGATTTCCTGCCGGATGTCATCCCAGTGCGGTGCAGCTACGGAAATTTTGGCCGGGTTCTGCTTCCAACAGTAGACATAGTCACCACGAAGCTGGCGAGCCATGGCTTCGGGATTGCTCCAGGGGGACACAGATACTGTCCGCAGTCGGGGAACGGCCTGTTTGATGTAATCCAGACGGTCATCCAGTGTCTCACAGCAACCGTAGAAATTCAGGCCGAACCGCTCCAGGATGGGGACTTCATACTGAAGAACGAACTCGTTGAACATTTCGGGAGACACGTGGATCGTCACCTGACTCTCGCCGTAGCCCCACATGTTATGCAGCTTCACATGAGTGGGATCGAAGTCTGCACCGGGCAGTTCATCACTCCAGCCGTAGCCACCGGTGCCGATAAATTCGCCGTTGTTGTTCAGACTCAACAGGTTCTCCCGCTCCAGGAAATCCAACGTCCGCATATGGTCATCCCGCAGGAATGCCATCAGGGCATGGAGCTCGTCTGGGTACTCGTAGAAATCGCAAAGGAAGTTGTCAAATCCCCGCAGGAACACCGCTTCCTCCGATAGCTTGTCGGAGTACCACCAGGCGTTGTGGATAACCACGTCCAGGATGCCGTCAAAGGTCTCGTGAGCCAGCTCCAGAATTTTGTCAGTGGTTTCATAATCAATGATCAGATCCCGGTGGCGGAGCTTGCCCATGTCGTCCCAGTCAGACAGCGCTGTGTCAATGTGATAGGCACCGTCACGTTTGTGGCTTTGGGTCTTTTGGAGCTCGATCCCGAAACCGGTGCGTCGGAACACATGGCATACAGGGAATTCCTTGGTACAGACCCGATCATCACCGATTTGCTCCTGCCAGAAGATCTCTTTCCGCAGCCGGTATTCCCAGATTCTGGACAGATTGTTCTTGCACTGCAGTTGAGTGTGGGGAATCAATTCATACCAGGCGTATTCCGGGTCAATAAAAATCGGAGGCTTGGTGATTTTCAGACTGTGGTGATCGGACCACAGCTTTTTTCGCTCTTCCTGTACGGGAAGCTCCGCCAGACGCGCAACCTTCCGGGCAAGATCCCGCAGGATCACCATTTCTTCCTTGTCCACGACCGGTGCGACTTTGCTCTGGGTCATCTGATAGACAAACAGCCAGCTCAATGCCGTACCGTCTTGAAGTCCATTGCCAAGCTCCTGCAGCTTAATGGTTTCTCTCAGCTTTTGATCCATAAGAATACTCCCTCATTATATTTTGCCTAAGTCTATGTGTTTTCAACGCATTTCATCATGTTGGATGATACCGTGGCAGCAAACTGTTTGCCACGGATCAATATTGCCAAAGCGCACACAGCCTTCCACATAATCGATATCGGAGAATTGGACTTTGAGTTCATGGTCAAAGCCATCCAACGCAACGGTTACATCGGTTAGGGGACGATCAGACTGGTTACAGAGGAAAATCTGGATATGCACGCCATCCAGATGGTTGGTTGCAATGGCACGGACACTGAGCGGCGATTCACCATCGGCAGAGACAGGGAATTGCTCATAGAATACGCTGGTATTGTAGGTGATTCCCTCTTGATAAACACCGTCTTTCATCAGACCAGTCTCCATGGTGCTGACACTGGAACTCAGAGAGACATAATGCAGTGCGGAATGTTTATGATCCCACACTTTTGCTTTACCTCCAGACTCACCGGTCAAGGCCAGACGGAGCGGTGTGGATACCGCAGTACCGATGCCACCCAAACCGTATTCGTTGCCGCAGTAATACATACGGAAGTGATCGCCTTCGCGAATCACGCAAGGGTACGAAACACTCTGATCCTGCCACCGGTTTTGACGGAAGAAAAGCTCATCAATATCGCGGCTCTCCGGTCCAAAGGCAAGGTTTTCTCCGTAACGCACACCGCGGGTCCAATGAATCAGATCCTCACTTTCGGCGTAGATAAGAGAATAGACGCCCCAGCGGGTACCAATGGCTGCGTGCCAGCTTCGATACAGACCATCATCATCTTTCAAGAAATGACCGCCGATCGTTGCGATGTTTTCATAATCGAGAGCAGTTGTGCGACGGCGGACCAAACCGTGGCGCTCCCAGTGGATGCCGTCGGTCGAGGTGGCGTAAAAACAGCCTTTCTGCTGGTCTAAAAAAACGTTGTCATGGCTCATGGTTGGGCATCCGACATAAAGAAGATGCAGGCGGTAATTTCCGTCCGGAAGATCCTCTTTGTATAAGCCGCCAGGTCCCAGACCAACCAAGCCGTCTACGGGCGGAAAAACAGGATTGTTTTCGTATTTTTCCCAGTGCAGCAAATCTTTTGACCAAGCTGCGCCCATACCAGGAAACTGACTCAAGCCATGACCCTGTCCGCAGTTTCCTCCGTATAGCATGTAGTACAAATCATCTTTTATTTGGACGACACAGGGAATGACGCACCACGCGTAGTCAAAAGAGCCAGGTTCAGCGCCATTTTCAACGACAACCCCTTGGAAGGTGAAATGCTCAGGATTGTCGACGGGGGCAGTGGCCAGACGGATCTGTCTCCGGCCGGAGGCGTCATCACCGGCGTAAAACATATAGTGCGTATCATTCTTAGTGATAATGCAGGGGTTCATGGTAATTGTCTCGGCGAAAACACCGTCGCCCTTGATAACGGGCTGCTGATTACGGACCCACGCCAGATTACGCCTTAGTTCTTTATCCATGGTTATCCTCCTTAATTGCAAATTGTTCCGTGGCAGCACACAGTTTCATTTTTCTGAATGGTGCCAAAGTGTACAGTTGTTGTTTCATTCTCTTGCGTGTGGGAAATATCAGAAAAAGAGATTTGCAGCGGCCTGCGGAAACCCTCCAGGCAGACAGAAACATCTTCCAAATCCTGAGCACTCTGGTTATGAAGGAAAATCTGGATATGCACGCCGTCCAGGTGGTTGGTTGCAATGGCACGGACACTGAGCGGCGCTTCACCATCGGCAGAGACAGGGAACTGTTCATAGAACACACTGGCGTTGTAGGTGATTCCCTCCTGATAGACGCCATCTGTCAGCAGACCCTTCTCTTTGGTGCTGACGCTGGAGCTCAGGGAAACATAATGCAGTGCAGAATTTCTATGATCCCACACTTTGGCTTTACCGCCAGACTCACCTGTCAGGGCCAGACGCAGCGGTGTGGATACTGCAGTACCGATACCACCCAAACCGTATTCGTTACCGCAGTAATACATACGAAAGTGATCACCTTCACGAATCACGCAAGGATACGAGACGCTCTGATCCTGCCACCGGTTTTGACGGAAGAAAAGCTCATCAATATCGCGGCTCTCAGGTCCAAAAGCAAGGTTTTCTCCGTAACGCACACCGCGGGTCCAATGAACAAGATCCTCACTTTCGGCGTAGATGAGAGAATAGATGCCCCAACGGGTACCAATTGCGGAATGCCAGCTGCGGTATAAACCGTCGTCATCGCGCAGGACGTGACCGCCGATGGTTGCGATATTCTCGTAATCCAATGCGGTTGTACGCTGACGGACACGACCGTGATGTTCCCAATGGATACCGTCGGGGGAGGTGGCATCGTAGCAGGCTTTCTGTTGATTTAAAAAGACGGTGTCCTGGCTTATTGTTGGGCGTCCGACATAAAAGAGATGCAGGCGATAGCTGCCGTCAGTCAAGTCTTCTTTGTACAGGCCATTGGGCATTAATGCAAGCAGATTATCGTATAGTTTGTCCCTAGAGGAACAAACGGGATTGTTGTTGTCTTTCTCCCAGTGAATCAAATCGTGAGACCAGGCAACCCCTATGCCGGAAAAACTGCTGATACCGACTTCCGTCACACCACTGCTTCCACCATAAAGCATATAGTACAGATCGTCTTTAATTTGGACGACACAGGGAATGACACACCATGCATAGTCAAAAGAGCCAGGTTCAGCACCATTTTCAACGACAACACTGTGGAACGTAAAATGCTCAGGATCGTCGACGGGGGCAGTTGCCAGACGGATCTGTCTCCGGCCGGAGGCATCGTCTCCGGCATAGAACATATAATAGGTGTCGTTTTCGGTAATAACACAAGGGTTCATGGTAATTGTTTGTGCAAAGACGCCGTCCGCTTTGATCACGGGTCGCTGCGCACGAACCCAAGCCACATTACGTTTCAGTTCCTGATCCATGGTGATCCTCCTATCGATTCATTTTTGGTCTGATGATCAGAGAAAACATTCCCTGTGACTAACATACTATATAGATCTGCAGCGGGTCAATGGTGCAGTATTTTCCAAAGCTCTCGTTTTTTTCCGCTCCATGAAATGGCGCAGCAGGAGGGAGGGAGAGGCAGCGCGAAAGCGGCGACAACAGGGGGATAGTTGGGGAAACTGCTTCAAAAAGCGTGTGCGAAATAGGTGAAAGTGCACAGATGCAAAAAATGAACTCGCCATCAAATGATGCT
>JAFQDI010000269.1 GCA_017416055.1 Lachnospiraceae bacterium | reverse complement strand
TACACACCGGCCAATTTATTGATCTCCAGAAGGCGGCTTCGCACATCCGCCTCGCGGCGCTGCTCCGCGGTCTCCTCCACCTTCGGCAATTCCACTCCGGCACGATCCGCCAGTGCCTGCATCGCCTCGGTAAAGGTAAAGTTTTCATACTCCATCAAGAAGGTGAACACATTTCCTCCCGCGCCGCAACCAAAACAGTAATACATCTGCTTTCCCGGTGTCACGGAAAAAGATGGCGTTTTCTCGTTGTGAAACGGACAGAGACCGAAATAAGTCCCACCGCGCTTTTGTATCTTCACATATCCGGAAATCACGTCCACGATGTCATTCCGCGAACGCACCTCCTCAATCAGATCATCTGAATAACGCATGATCAATATACCTGCCAGTTTCTCGGCACAAACAGCCGTTCATATGTATTGATGGCGTAACCATCACTCATTCCCGCGATGTAATCGCAAACTACTCTCTCGTCCGAATCGCCTCTCATCTCCCGAAGCATCCGATACTCTTCCGGAAGCTCGTCCAGATGATTCAGGTAATAAACAAACAGCTGCTTCAGAAGGTCCTTCGCCCGACCGTCCTCGCTCTTTGACTTCGAGTTCGTATACACATTGGCAAACATAAACTTTCGAAGATTCTTCATCGCCTGCTCAATATCCGCGGACATTCGGATATCCGGCTGATCCAGACTGTTTTCGATAATATCATGGATCAGACAGTTCAACCTCTCCTTCACTGAATACCCCAATACATCGGTACAACTCTTCGGAAGCATTTCCTCCGTGAGAATCCCACCGCGGATCGCGTCGTCAATATCGTGGTTGATATATGCGATCTTGTCCGACAATCGGACGATCTTTCCCTCCAACGTCGCCGGATTTCCCGCTGTACGGTGATTCAAAATACCGTCCCTGACCTCCCAGGTCAGATTCAGTCCCATGCCTTTCTTTTCCAAAACCTCGACCACGCGCACACTCTGCTCGTAATGGCTGAACCCCTCGGAACAGATACTGTCCAGTGCGTCCTCGCCCGCATGTCCAAACGGAGTATGCCCCAGATCATGTCCCAACGCGATCGCCTCCGTCAGGTCCTGATTCAGTCTAAGTGCCTTCGCCACCGTCCGTGCGATCTGTGCAACCTCCAGCGTATGGGTCAGACGGGTCCGGTAATGGTCACCGGCCGGTGCCAGAAATACCTGTGTTTTGTGCTTCAGACGGCGAAACGCCTTGCAATGGATAATCCGGTCACGATCTCTCTGATACTCAGTCCGGATATCGCAGGGGTCAGCAAAGCGCTCCCGCCCACGAGTTTCCACACTGCGTGCGGCGTAGGGACTCAGGTAAAGCTTCTCCTCCATCTCTAACATTTCTCGTATGTTCATGGCATGTCCTCCTTCGGTGAGGGTGTGTGGATATAATACTCCTTAATACACTATAACACAAAATTCAAAAAATAGCAAACACATGTACTATTTATATTCCTTAAATCTGAAAAATATGCATGATAATTCCAGTTTTTTCCATATTTCTCACTAGATTTGTCGTTTATCACCTATATATACAAAGGGGCTGTGAAAAAACATAGTCTCCGAAAAAAACAAAAGGACTTCTAACTCATATGAGCCGAAAGTCCTTTTTTGTGGTATAATTTTCTTACCAATGAAAAACTCTACCACTCACTATCCCACACCAAAACAAGGAATTTTGCCACTGTTTTTTTCGGATTATTTGGATATTTGTGATCCGGTTTTCTCATTTGACGAATTGATGGAGGAGGTCAACATAGAAACGTATCTGAAAAACATTCCGGAACATGTCACCGGCCGTATCAGATACAATCCCGTTAACATGCTGAAAACGGTTCTGTTCGGATTTATGGACAGTGGCTACATCTCCCTTCGGGAATTAGAAGATAATTGCAGGGTAAACCTCAGGTACATGTATCTTATGGATCACCAAAAGCCATCATACCGCACCTTCGGTTATTTCATCAATAAAGTGCTGGGAGATCAGATTGAAACGATTTTCAACGATGTCAATAAGGTGATCTTTGAAAAAGAAGGCGTTGATCTTAATCATCTGTATATCGACGGCTCAAAGTTTGAGGCGAACGCGAATAAATACAGCTGGGTCTGGAAAAAAGCAACCGAGAAGTCCAGATACCGTCTGTTTGAAAAGATCACACTTCTTTTAGATGAGATCAACCATGACCTGGTCTGGAGCGGAGTGACCATACAGACAAACACCGAATATGTGCCTGAGCAGTTGAGAGAAATCCTTAGCCGTTTTTCCAATGTCTGGAAGCTGGACCCCGAGAAATTTGTCCACGGAACCGGTCACCGCAAGAGCACACAGCAGCGTCAGTGTGAAAAACTGAAGGAGTACACGGAAAAACTTGAAGGATATATGGAAAAGCTAGAGATCTGCGGATTGGACAGGAACAGTTATTCCAAAACAGATCATGATGCGACCTTCATGCGGATCAAGACCGACTATATGGGGAATGACCAGCTGCTTCCTGCCTAT
>JAFQDI010000268.1 GCA_017416055.1 Lachnospiraceae bacterium | reverse complement strand
ATACTTCAGCAGGTGAGCCAGCATAGCGGGGCTGGTCAGGTCGTTGATTGCTACTACTTCGTAACCTTCTGCGCCGAACATCTGTCTGAAAGCCAGACGACCGATACGGCCAAATCCATTGATTGCTACTTTTACTGCCATGATTGAATTCCTCCTGAAAAATAACTTTTGTTATAATAATAACATAAAAATCAACCATAAATATTCTACCCAATTTGTCTCAAAATAGCAAGCATAATTTTTTCATTTTTGCATATTTAGTAAAGTTTTTCCAAATCGGGGCATAAATTATACGTTTTTTTTGTTTTTTGACGATTATCCCTCGGTTTTCTGTGTCTTTTTCTTTAATTGAGCGCGTTTCACGATCACAAAAACGGCCGATATCACCATCATTATCACTGCGAGCAGTTGTGAAGCTGCGATGCCGGTATCTCCGATTGTCAGCTGATCGGTGCGCATTCCCTCAATCCAGAACCGTCCGAATCCGTAACCGAACAAATACATCATCGCTACTTCTCCGTTGAATTTTTTATGCTTGCGGTAAAGCAGCATGAGGATCAGTACACCCAGATTCCACATAGATTCATAGAAAAAGGTAGGATGCACTTGAATGTATGTGATCCCGTTTTCCACGATTCTGTTCGCCCACAGTTCATCGCTGATCATGGATGAACTCACATTCGCCACGTTGAGCCGCATCGCAAACAGACTCTCGGTGTAACCGCCGAACGCCTCACAGTTTACAAAATTGCCCCAGCGTCCGATGATCTGCCCGGTGATCAAGCCAATCGCTCCGGTATCCATCATCTTCAGCATCGGCTGTTTCTTCACTCTCGTATACACAAAGATCGTCAGCAGCGCGCCGAGAACACCTCCGTAAATCGCCAATCCTCCGTTACGGATGTTCAAAATCTCCAACAGATTATCCTTATACATATCCCACTCAAATGCCACGTAGTACAGTCTTGCGCCGATCACCGAGATAATGATCGCGTAAAGGCCGAAATCCAGATAAATATCCGGATCCTGTCCTGACGTCTTCGCGTCCCACAGTGCAATCGCGGTGCCGGCCAGCATACCGATCACAATAATCAGCCCGTAGTAGGCGATCTCAAACCCGAATACGCTGAAGGTCTTCTCTACATGTTCGATCCCGAATCCCAAGTTTACAAAGAAAATATCCATTTGCTTCCTCCTGACAAGTATTAAACATCTCTATCATAGCCCTTATCATACCGCAAATCAAGAAAAAAAGCAAATTCTTCTTTTCATTTATCGCGGACTGTGTTACAATCCATTAATGATGATTGAATGATCATAAGGAGGAACAAATGAAATTAGGTATCGTGGGTCTTCCCAATGTTGGAAAAAGTACCCTCTTCAACTCTTTGACGAAGGCAGGCGCCGAGTCTGCAAACTATCCGTTCTGTACCATCGACCCGAATGTAGGTGTGGTTGCGGTGCCGGATTTTCGACTGAAACTGTTAACTGATCTGTATAACTCCCGCAAAACCACCCCTGCGGTGATCGAATTTGTAGATATCGCCGGTCTGGTAAAGGGAGCATCAAAGGGCGAGGGATTGGGCAACCAGTTCCTGGCAAACATCCGTGAAGTGGATGCCATCGTCCACGTTGTCCGCTGCTTCGAGGACAGCAACATTATCCACGTGGACGGCAGTGTCAGCCCTGTGCGCGATATTGAGACCATCAATCTGGAGCTTATCTTCTCCGATTTGGAGATTCTTGAGCGCCGCATTGCCAAGTCTTCAAGAGCCGCAAACAATGACAAATCCATCGCTCACGAAGTTGAGATTTTAAAGGAGATTCAGGCTCATCTGGAGAACGGCGAGCTGGCAAAGAGCTACTCCCCCGCTGACCCGGATGATGTTCCTTTCGTACAGTCTCTGAACCTGCTTACCGCAAAGCCGGTGATCTTCGCTGCGAACGTCGCAGAGGATGATCTGGCTGATGACGGTGCGTCCAATGATTTTGTGGCGGCTGTCCGCGAATTCGCTTCCGCAAATGACAGCGAAGTATTTGTGATCTGCGCTCAGATTGAACAGGAGATCGCTGAACTGGATGACGAGGAAAAGCAGATGTTCCTTGAGGATCTGGGTATCAGTGAGTCCGGTCTGGACAAGCTGATCGCGGCGAGTTATCGTCTCCTCGGCCTCATCAGCTATCTGACTGCAGGCGAGACTGAGACCCGCGCTTGGACCATCAAAAAAGGAACCAAAGCACCCCAGGCTGCCGGAAAGATCCACTCCGACTTTGAACGCGGTTTCATCCGTGCCGAGGTCGTAAATTATCAGGATCTGCTGGATGCGGGCACTTACGCCGCTGCGAAGGAAAAGGGTCTGGTCGGACTTGAAGGCAAAGAGTACGTCGTAAAAGACGGCGATGTGATTTTATTCAGATTCAACGTATAAAGAGAAAGGAAGTTTATTATGAGCAACGAAAAAGATCTTTTAACCAACTGCACCGGCAACTGCGACGGCTGCAGCGCATGTGATGACAAAATGACCGTAACTCTCCAGTTAGATGACGGTTCCACCTGTGAGTGCTCTATCCTGACGATCCTCGAGGCAGGCGGAAAGGACTACATTGTTCTTCTGCCCCTGAATCCTCCGGAAGGCGAGGAAGGCGAGGTTTATATCTACCGTTATCTGCAGGACGAGAAGGGCAACCCCGATCTGGAGAACATCTTAGATGACGACGAGTTCGAGATCGTATCCGACGCGTTCGACGAGTGGCTGGATGCATGCGAGTACGACGAGATCATCGAAGACGACGAAGAATAATCCCGAAACAAACTGAGCTGCCGTACAAGTTCGTACGGCAGCTCTTTTCCTTTATTAATCACCTATCAACGATGCGGTTTTGTCATCTGATAGATCCGGTAGCAAAACTGTACTTCGTCGTCAGTGAACTCCCGCTTTGAGAACGCTGCCGCCTTCACCAGATCCATGAACTTCTTCCACTCTTCTTCGGCAATGTCCGGATATGTCTCTTTCAGAATTTCCTCATATCGGTTATCTCTCAGATTCAGTACCCATACCTTTCCGAGCAAACGCAGTTTACGGTAGATTCTGCGGTTGATCATTCGAATAGCAATCCTATTCTGTCTTCTCCGAATTTCCCTGAGAAGACGCTCACGGTATTCTTTCATCAGTCGGATGATCGCATAGGCAATCACCGTCACCACCAAAAGCACCCCGATCACAATAAGCGCGATTCTCACGATCTTCTTAAGATCAATCTGTCGATTCGACTTGTTCACATCCACATTCGCATCCGTCGTTTTTTCGTTCGTATTCTGGCCTTTCGAAGGTGACTTGCTGGGACCGTCTTCCTCCGTATCCCCTTCCGTTGTCATCTCATCCGTATCCTCTTCCGTGTTTTGACCCGCTCCTCCGGACTCTCCCTCTGAGGGCCGCGATTCCTGGTTGTTTCCCGTAAAATTCGGAATGGAGTTCTGATAACCTTTCGTCACCTCGAACGGCACCCAACCGATCCCACTCAGATAAATCTCCGCCCATGCATGAGACTGACGGTCAATCACAAGAGCCTGAAATCCGTCTCCCGAAGGCTCGAAGGAAGCCTCGCTCGCCACATATCCGGTGGCAAATCTCGCCGGAACTCCCAGTTCACGCAGAATCATCACCGCCGCGCTAGCATAATGCATACAATAGCCGGTCCTCGATATCCCAAGGAAATACTCAATAGGGTCAGCCCCCGCCGGCAATTCAGGCAATTCCAGACTGTACTCGGTATTCTTTTCCATCCAGTTAGCCACCATCTGTGCCTTTGCCAGGCGCAAATCATTTTCCGTGAACGAACCGATGATCACTCCACCGCCCAATTGGTCGGCAATTTCCTTCACGCTGGACAACTCCTCCGGAACATCCAAATAGTTTTGCTCAATGTAGCTTTCGTACCATAACTCCCATTCTTCCGTTCTGTTTGAGGTGAAATGATCCAGCCTGCTTCTGTATTGGTTTTCGTAATACCAGATTGTCATGCTGAGGTTACGGAACGACTCTTTTTTGTAGTAATGGCTGTCCGCAACCATTCCGAGCTGTTCCGACTCTATCTCTGCAAAATAAGGTAAGTAAATCTCTTCCCCGGAATCGAAATAGAAGAAAATACGGAATTCCTTTCCGAACATTCCCTGGGATAAGCTGCTTACGCCATAATTCTGCGCCAGCTTGGTCACTCCAAGATTTACCACTCCACTTCCGACGTGCAGACTATCATACGAGGCCTCTGCGCATGCATTTTTAAATTCCCGTGCAGTGGTGTTCCACACACCGTCCTCGTAGTCATCTGCACTATACCCCTTCAGATATAACGGACCCTGCGGTGCCTCCGACATCCATAACTGTATCCTCGTTCTATCCCGGTAGTACGGAGAATCATTGTTAAGCTCATGCGTCAGCCCGCCTCCCTGCGTGTCCGAATCGTCGGAGGTATCTGCACGGAAAACACTGAGCAGTTCATTCAACACATCTCTGATGGATTCCACCGACTCCACAAAATCCTTCGCTGAATCTGTTTTGTACTTCTGCAACTGAACGCAGCCAAATGCCACACAAACAGCAACCACAACCCAGGAAAAGCGCCAAAATCCGCTCACTTTCGCTGTCCGTTTTCCCACCGCCGGATGAAGATCCGGAAGCTTGAATCCGGAAGCATTTGCCAATACGATTCCGATAAACATCAGAAAAATACCGGTTGCTTTCGGAGAATATCCAACCATCAGTTCCGTAGCAAACACCAAAATCGACGGAATTGCCAAAATCAGATTAAACCTTAGCTTCTTCGCCGCCCAAAGCGTTAAAAAAAGCAGCAACATTAAGGAAAAGGTCAGCGCACCGGGAACATCCATCACATGACCGCCTTTAAGCGCTATCTCAGTCCCGTAATAGGAGTCATAATACTCGGTAAAAACCGAAAGCATCTTCAGCACACCTGAGGACATCACCCTCCAGTTGTCGCCGAACCACAAAAACCCGATAAAAATCAGCGTTCCACCGCCCAGTGTTCCCCACTGAATCTGCGCTTTACGCTTCTCTCCCGCAAAGAAAGCCAGTTCCATCCCCAAGCTCAGTACAAGCGCTACCGCACACATGAGCAATACGGAGCCGAAACCGAACTCACCCCATCGGTATACATCATTCAACATACTGCGGGCTGCATACACGGAAACGACCGCACAGACCGCATCCAGAAGCACGTCCGCTATCATGGACTTCTGTTCCTTTTTCACGTTCTCACCCTTAATCGATTATAATCGTAATTCAATCTCAGACAGATCTTTCTCAAGCATATCCGGCGAAATCTGCTTCAGCACCTCATGATTCCGCTTCAGCACAAGCGTCTCGTCCAGTGCCAAGGACCATGCAAACCTCTCCT
>JAFQDI010000267.1 GCA_017416055.1 Lachnospiraceae bacterium | reverse complement strand
GAATGCTTCAAAAATAGCTTTTAATACAGTTGAAGAAATATTTTCAGGAAACTCCAAGCTAAACTTAAAGGCTTCCGTAATCGGAAGGAATTTAAAGACTGATATTTTAAGTGCAGGTTTTCTATCTGCACAAAATCAATTCCACGAAGATAGATCGCCGCCGCAAAACCCGCCATATCGCCGGTCACGCCGCCGCCCAACGCCACAATCAGATCAGTGCGTGTCATCGCAAGCTCAGCCATTCTCTCCACCAGCGGAATCATCGTCGCAAACGTCTTGGACGTCTCCCCATGAGGAAAAACGTATTTGTGAACAGTAAAGCCGGACATCTCCAGCGAGGTCATGACTCTGCCGCCGTAGAGCCCCTCCACCACATCGTCCGCCACAAGCATGATCTGCCGCGCCTTGGGAAATCGTGTGCGAAGCTCCTCTCCGGTACGCTCCAGGAGATTGTCCGCCACCAGGATGTCATATTGTTTGGAAACTTCGACTGTTATTTTACTCATTGTTCTCACCTCTCGGTTACATATTCATACTTTACCGGAGAATCATCCCTGCGGCAATTTATCTTTCGTGATCCCTCATCACACGAACAGCACCCCGTCTGTCTCCGGCACCGGAATCACTTTCACGGTCGCCTCCACAGATGCTGTTGTTCCGATCTCTCCTACAGCAAAATAGGTGATCGTATACGTTCCGCTCACCATTGTATCGACCGTGCCTTGAACGGTGACCGCGATAGGCGTTTTTCCGTCGATATCCAAAGCAGATACATGTGATAGCAAATCAATTTCCTCTCCGCATTCCACCGTCAAATTCACCACTCCGTTGATCGTGACCGGAACGGTTTTCCAAGGATTTGAGGGGTCCGGATCAGTCGGGTCCCACCCACTATACGGACTATTCGGATCAATCTGCAGTGCAGACGGCTTTTCCGGCACACTGGTTGTCGGCCCATCAAAAATCTCCACCGTCGTTCCCGGCGGACAATTGTCATAAATCCATTTTGCATCAATGCAGGTAAGGCGAACACATCCCAGTGATACATTCTCACCCAATTGATTGTAAGTCCCAGGCACCAACGTGTCTTGTGATTGTGTCAAATAGGGAACCGAATGAAACAGAATATGCCCGGTAATTCTTGACGCATACTGTCCATACGTGTTGCTGAACAGTGCCCGCCAACGATACTGATCAGAAATCTTGAATACCCCTTTCGGTGTTCTCTGCCCCGAACCCACAGAGCAAATCATATACTTTACCGGAACTGTATATGCTTCATTTTCGTCCAGTCCATACACAGTGACACAATTCGCAATTCGATCTACCTTGATATAATACGGCGGTCCCGCAGGCTTCGGTTCTGTCGGAGCCTCCGTTGGTTCTTCCGTCGGTACTTCAGTAGATCCCTCCGTCCATATCTCCGTCTCCGTTTCGATCGTTTCCTCCGCTGGTGTTTCCGTCGGTTCCTCAGTAGATTTCTCCGTCGATATTTCCGTCTTCGTCTCGGTTGTTTCCTCCGTCGGCTCGTCACTTTCCGTGGACAGCATGCCTTCACTCTCTGTATCAATTGTCGCAACGACCGGAACCCCCGTCGCACAGCCCGAAAGCATCGTGATGCAAAAGCCAATCGCTATAACACTACTCAACCATTTCAGTCTCATTTCTCCAATGTCTAACCCCGTCTAACCTTTATTTTTCAGAATATGCTCCCAAGAACACGAACATTGGCTGTTCTGCCTCGATCTGGCAGATCAGACTCTGAATCTCATCCTCCATAATGGATGCCTCCAGGTCCACATAGAACATAAACTCGAAATCCCGTCCCGGAATCGGGCGGCTCTCTAACTTGGTCACGTTAAGCCCCAGCGCCGCAAAGCTGGCTAACAAGCTGTACAGCGAACCCGGCTTGTGGGACACCGAGAACATAATACTGATCTTGTCTGCGCCCGGATATACCTCCATCTCCTTGGAGATACAGATAAAACGGGTATAATTGTTGTCATTGTTCTGAATGCCGCGATCGAGGATGCGCAGCCCGTAATTCTCCGCGCTCTCCGCCGAGCAGATCGCCGCGATCGTGTTGTCCTCGGAGGAGGCCACCATCTTCGCCGCCATCGCTGTGTTTTCCCAAACCCGCTTCTTTGCATTCGGGAACTCTTTCAGATACTCACTGCACTGCCCAAGTGCCTGCTCGTGAGAGTAGATTTCACGGATATCCTCCTTCTTCACACCGGGCTTTGCCACCAGGCAATGGTCAATACGCAGCTTCATGGAACGCGCAATGTAGAACTTGTATTTCTTCATCAAATCATAGACTTGATTCACGGATCCGTAAATATTATTCTCGATGGGGAGGATTCCGTAACGGCACAGATTATTCTGGACTGCCTGGAACACACCCTCGAAGGAACTGGTAAACATAATGCTCGCATTGGGGAATAA
Organism: Lachnospiraceae bacterium; assembly: GCA_017416055.1. Next base: position 15,789 of record JAFQDI010000267.1, on the reverse strand, counting down.
TTTGTCACAGCATATCTGTGAGTATGCACCCTCCGTCCCCTGGCAGGCCACAAACGCCGTGGTCGGCATATTCGTCGGTGTCTCGCGGATCGCATTCGTGATCACCTCGTTCAGTTCCGAGCGGGGTGCCAGTTTCACATGTTGGTAGGAACGGCTCAGATCCAGAATATTATTGTACAAAAGACGTATATATCCGGCCACCTCTTCCGGTTTTCCTTCCATCGCTCTGGCAATAACCTCACGCTCGCGACTGCGGTCCAGCACCGGCATCTTGTGCTCACGCTTGTACTCTGCCACCTGTCCGGAAATATTCATCCGGCGGGCAAACAGCGCACTGAGCTCCTTATCGATCTCATTTAATTCCAAACGTAACTCTTGAATATCCATGGACTGTTTTCCTTCCTCTTTTCCTATTTGGCGCTCCGATCATTGTCTTCCGTCATAAAGAATATCCAGCATCGTCATCGCCGCCACCGCTGCCACCACCGGCACCGCACGGTGTACGATACATGGATCATGGCGACCCTTGATCTCCAGCGTCACCGGCTCCATCTTCGCAAGGCTCACCGATTGCTGAGGCTTTGCAATGGACGGGGTCGGCTTCACTGCCACTGCAAATCGGATCGGCATACCGGAAGTAATTCCACCCAGAATGCCGCCATGATTGTTGGTGACAGTTCTCACTTTTCCGTCCTCGATGCAGAACGGATCGTTATTTTGAGATCCGCGCATCCGCGATCCGGCAAAGCCACTGCCAAACTCGATCCCCTTTACCGCCGAGATGCCAAACATCGCCGCTGCTATCCGGTTCTCTACTCCGTCCGTCATATGTGCGCCAAACCCGGGCTCCACCCCTGCGATCACGCACTCTATCGTTCCTCCGATACTGTCCAACTCCTCCGATGCCTCCAGGATCACTTCCTGCATTTTCACCCCGGCCTCATCATCAATCACTGGAAACGCTTTCCACATGGGAGCCGTCAGTTCCTCGACGGTGGGATGGATATCGTCAAACCGCGCATCGTCGATCTCTCCCACCGACTGAATGTGTGCTCCCACATAAATCCCTTTGCTTTCCAAGATCTGTAGACAGATCGCACCGGCAAAACACAACGGAGCCGTCAGCCTTCCACTAAAGTGGCCGCCGCCACGGATGTCATTCTTTCCGCCGTATCGCATATATGCTGCAAAATCACTGTGACCCGGTCTGGGCGTATCCATAATATTCTGATAATCTTTGCTGCGGGTGTCCGTGTTACGAATCACCGCACAGATGGGTGACCCGGTAGTCACACCATTCAAGATGCCGGACAGCACTTCCGGCAAATCTGCCTCCTTGCGGGCAGTGGACAATTTATTTTTTCCGGGCGCACGAAGTGCCATAAAGGCCGCTACCTTGTCCATATCAATCTCAATTCCTGCGGGAATGCCACTCACCACAGCCCCGATTCCTGCAGAGTGGGACTCTCCAAAAACTGAAACCGTTACCTTTTTTCCAAATTCTGAGGACATGAAAATGAACTCCTTTTTTTTAATACTCTTTTTTATTCCTTTACAAACATATTTACAACCTTGTCTTGCAAGAAAACATCTTTTGTTATATACTAAATATGAAAGAGGGAAACCGAAGGCAGCTTACCCTTTAACAGCCGTTATTATTTCAAACAGCCGTCATTATTGCAGTAATGGCGGCTATTTTCTTTCCTTGAAGATCGTATAACATAGACCCACAAGGGTGACCAAGAGAATACAAAACTGAATCATATCAGAATATCATATGTCTCAACTTTTGACAATCCATTTACTCGCAATATTCTATTTTATCGTCTTTACCCAATTTCCTGTAGTCTTCAAAAAATTCCGGATAGGATTTCGCCACGTCCTGTGCGTTCGTGATCGTCACCGATTCGGTACAGATCGTCGCCGCAATCGCGGCTGACATCACAATCCGGTGATCCTTGAAACTGTCGATCTCGCCGCCGACCAGTTTTCCACAGCCGTCGACGATCAGGTCGTCTTTATCCACAATCGCGCTGCCTCCCAGTGCACAAATCAACGTGGCTACGGTAGTCAAGCGGTCACTTTCCTTTAATCGAAGCCGTCCGCAGTTGACAAAACGGGTTCTTCCAATTCGTTTGCAGGCCATCACCGCCAAAATCGGAATAATATCCGGAATATCGGAGCCGTCAATCACAAGCTCGCCCTCCCCGGAAAACAACTTGTCCGCAACCAAAACGATCTGACGATCTCTCTGCAGACTATCCGCTTTCAGATTTCCCACTGCAATTTCACTGCCCATCGCATTGGCCGCCACCCAAAATGCCCCGTTGGACCAATCTCCCTCGGCCGTGACCTCACCGGGGGAACAATAGTTTCGATTTCCTTCTATCTTATATCCGGTTACCGTCTTCTCAATCGACATTCCAAACGTTCTCATCACTTCTTCCGTGATATCCAGATACCCTTCAGACTCCACCTCAGTGGTGAAGACGATCTCGCTGTCCCCGTCCACCAACGGCAGACTCATCATCAAGGCTGAGATATACTGTGAGCTGATATTGGCTGGGATGCGATAGGTTCCGGATTTCAGCGGCCCGGTCACCGTCATCGGAAGGGAATACGAAGAAAACGTACATCCATTTTCCTCCATCACCGTACAGATTGCCCCAAACGGCCTCGCCGGAAGCCTCCCCTCGCCGATCAGGGTCCCGCCCCCGCAGACAGCCGCCGCCATCGGCAGCACAAATCTAGCGGTGGAACCGCTCTCACCACAATTGAGACGTGGGGATTTTTCGCTAATCACCACGGGATAAACCGTCAGACTTCCTTCTTGAACAGACACCGTCGCGCCCATCGCTTCCACACAGCGGATCGTCGCATCCACATCCTTCGATCGGCAGTTCAGGCGGATCACCGTCTCCCGGTCGCTCATCGCGGCGCACAAAAGCATGCGGTGCAAATATGATTTCGAGCTGACCGCATCGATTTTTCCGGTTAGTTTTCCGGGTGTGATCGTCACGCGCATATTTATTCCTCCCGTCTCGCCGCCTTAATCATCTCGTCGGACTTCACCTTCATCTCTTTGCCGGTGTGAAGCAGATGATACAGTTTGCTCTCATCTCGCTCGTGCAATGCCTCTTTATAGGCCTGCAAATTCTCAATCAAGCGATCCAATTCACTCTCCAGATAAGGCTGATTTTCCAAAAACAGCTCGCTCCACATTGCTTCATTTAGAAACGCAACGCGGGTCATATCGCGAAAGCTACCTGCGGAAAAACCTACATACTGCAACGCAGTCGGACTCTGGATGTAAGCACTGGACACGACGTGCGCAAGCTGCGATGTGTATGCGATGACGCGATCATGTTCCGCGTATGTCGTCAATTTGACCATCCCAAATCCCAGCGAATACACAAATTTAGATGCCGCGTTCACGATATCCTGATTCTCATTTTCCTTCGGCACGAAAATCATCGACGCACCTCTAAACATCTCTCCGGTGGAAAAATCGTATCCGGACTTCTCGATTCCGGCCATGGGATGTCCGCCGATAAACGTATATCCATACTTCTCCGCCAACGAAAAGCCTGCTTTGCAGACCTTCTCCTTTGTTCCACCACAGTCAAACACGATCGTTGTTCGGGAAATCAGCGGAGATTTTTCGTTTAGATATTCTACTATCTGGTCCGGATACAGTGCAATGATCAGATAAGAGCACTGTCCGATATTCGTGTCATCCAGAATGCCGTCGATGGTTCCGTCCTCCAGCGCGGCATACATCACACTCTTCGTGCGGTTGTAGCCGAGAACCGTGTGCTCCGTGTGAGATTTGATCGCTTTTGCCATGGAACCTCCGATGAGTCCCAAACCTACTACACCTATCTTCATGTACTGTGCTCCTTCCAAAATCAGTCAGGTTTCCGTCTACAGTATCAGCCCGGTAAGCAATCCTGCCGCCGGGCCGATCAATTTCTATCATATCACTCTCTGCAGGCAAATGGCAATACCTGATTTACTGCTCTCACCATATCGTCAAACGCCTCCGGGGTCAGCGACTGAGGTCCGTCGCACAACGCACGCGCGGGATTGTTGTGAACCTCAATGATCAGGCCGTCCGCGCCCGCAACAGCCGCTGCCATCGCCATCGGCTTCACAAGCGAAGACGTTCCGGTCGCATGGCTCGGGTCTATGATAATGGGCAGATGCGTCATCTTTCTCAACACGGGGATGCAGGAAAGGTCCAGCGTGTTTCGCGTCGCCGTCTCGAAGGTGCGGATGCCACGCTCACACAGAATGACCTGTTCGTTGCCTCCGGCCATAATATACTCCGCACTCATCAAAAGCTCCTGTAACGTGTTCGCCAATCCGCGCTTTAACAGAATCGGTTTGTTCACCTTGCCCAGTCCCTTCAGCAATTCGAAGTTCTGCATGTTTCTGGCTCCGACCTGAATCACATCCACGTGCTCAAACAAAGGAAGCTGAGAAAGATCCATAATCTCGGTCACGATAGGCAGTCCGGTCTTCTCCTTCGCCTCCTCCAACAGTTTGATTCCATCCGCACGCATTCCCTGGAATGCATAGGGGGAGGTTCTGGGCTTAAACGCCCCACCGCGCATCATGTGTGCGCCGGAAGCCTTCACTGCAACTGCGATATCACAAATTTGCTCTTCACTCTCCACAGAGCAGGGGCCCGCAATAATGACAAAATTTCCCCCGCCGATCTTCACACCGCCCACTTCCACAACGGTATCCTCAGGATGCATTTTTCGGTTCGCAGCTTTATACGGCTCCTGAATCCGTCTGACATCTTCGACAATCTCCAATGCGCGAAGCATCTGAATATCCACCACGGTAGTGTCTCCGACCAGACCCAGGATAGTCTGCTTTTTTCCGACAGTCTCATGCACCTCAATGTGCAGATCCTTCATCCATGTTTTTAAATGGTTAAGCTGTTTCTCGTCAACATTGTTTCTTAAAATAATTACCATCGCTGTCGCCCTTTCTTCTGCCTAAACTGTGGTTTGCTTTTCTTTCGTCCGCGCCGCTCGGTGCTGTCCGGAATAAAACAAAACGCTGCAGCGGGTTCCACTGCAGCGAAAACTACTTGCTAAAAGGATTGTGATCATCACATCTCTTCGCCTCTTGCAGTGCAACCAAACTTAGCCTTACCAAAAAAGTAAAAGGTAAAGCAAAAGCAAAAGTATGCAACTGCAAAAAGAGTTGTGTGCATGTCGGTTTCTCCAAAAAATCTATGGTTTTTTTAGAATTTTAATTAATATTACTCCCATTTTGTCAAATTGTCAATTACTTTTTCCCATCAACCGTCAATCTGGAACGCATACGCAAACACGATAGCCTGTGCGATCTCGAACAGCTCGTCAAAATCCGACACCTTTTCTGACGGGAAGAACAAATACAAATCCGATTCTACACTGACAGATCGCGAAATCAGCCTGATGCAATAATATTTTTCAGAGAGATTGCCTTGTTTCATCGTCAGTTCCACAAAAGTAGACTCGCTGATCGTCGCAAATCCTTCGACCACCTTTTCCTCGATCTCCGGACCCTTCACACCCTTCACCGTCTCCAAAAACGTTTTCTGATCTGCGAACACCGCATCTTTCCCTTCGATCCTCGCGCCAAACGCGATCTCGGTCTCTCCCGAAAAGACATGCAGCACATCATCCTCTTCGCGAATCTCCCACTCCTCCGGCATCATCGTTTCCAGCCATTCGGGAATTTCCATCAGCTTCCATCCTGCGTAATCTTCATTGATCACCGCATTGTCCAGCTCGGCCTTCAGCCCCTTTTGCGTATTGCTAACCATCCAGCCCATCGCCAGCCACGTCACAACAGGAATCACTACCAGAATGATCAGTAGGACGCTCACCATGATCAATATCGCTTTTAAGGACTCTTTTTTGCTTGAATTCATGTGTTGTTCCTTTCTTATGTCTCGTTCTCTCGTCAAAAACCCGGGAACCTTGAGTCGTTCCCGGGTCAGCGTTTGATTATTTACCGAATAATCCTTTCAGTTTTCCGGCCACATCGCCAATCTTATCCATCGCGTCATCCGCCTTGTCCGCAGCAACGCCTGCCTTGATCATATCAACGACCTTCTCGATCATATCCTTATCAACGGTGATGCCCAACTTTTTCAGCGCGCCTACCGGATTCTCCTTCAGAGACGAAAGGATAGAGGGATCCTTTTTACATTTCTCGATCGCCTCTTCAATCAATTCTTTCAGCTCCTTGCCAATCCCATCGGACAGCATCTCTTTCAAATCAAATGCCATTGTTGTCTCCTTCACGCTATCGGCCCGTGGCCGCAACCGCAGCCGATGCATTCTGTCATTACTCTACTTCGCTAACGATCTCCGCGTCAACTACATTCTTGCGAATGCTCTCAATACCGTTCAGGCAGGAAGCCTTTGCCTTATAGCCTTCGCCGGTAGCGATAATCTCACCGTTTCTGGCTTTCAGGCGGAAGCGAGTTTCGCCTGCCTTGTCGGTGTATACTTCGAATTTAGGATGCTTCTGCTCCTCATAACCCTCAACCGTCTGATCCTCAAGATTTGCGATCGGTGCGTTCTTGATCACGCTCTCAATACCGTTCTTGCAGCCGTTTTCAGAGTCATAGGTCTGGCTAACTGCGATAACCTGACCATTGGTAGCCTTCAGGTTGAATACATAACCGGACTTGCTCTGCTTAATAACAAACTTTCCCATGATAAAAATCCTCCTTTGCGTTCGCACATTCGCAGCGTCTGCTGCTTATCGGTTTTATTATACCGAAAAATCTGCTTTCCTGCAAGATATTCTTGAATTTTCCGTGTACAAACTTTATTTTTTGTCGTATAATCGACAGTATATCAAAGAGGAGTATCATCATGATCGCACAAAACTATAAAGAAATGCTGAACGCAAAATCCGTTATTCGCCAATTTTCCGAGTTCGCAGCCGCGCGCGGCAGGGAAATCGGCTATGAAAATGTGTTTGATTACAGTCTGGGCAATCCATCCGTACCGGTTCCCTCAGAATTCACAACCGTGATGATCGATCTGTTACAGAACAAAAATCCCATGTTGCTTCATGGCTACAGCCAGAGTCTGGGGATTCCGGAGGTCCGCGCCAAGATTGCTGAGTCCCTGAATCACCGTTTTGGAATGAATTATACCGCAAATCATATCTTTATGACTTCCGGTGCCGCCGCCGCGATCGCCCATGCGCTCCGCTGTGTGACCGTTCCCGGCGACGAAGTTCTGACCTTTGCTCCTTATTTTCCGGAATACGGTCCCTATGTGAACCTGACCGATGCAAAGCTGAAGGTTGTCCCTCCCAGTCTGTCCGATTTTCAGATTAATTTTGACGCTTTTGAGGAAATGTTGACGGAAAACGTGATGGCTGTTTTGATCAATACTCCCAGCAACCCTTCCGGCGTGGTATATTCTGAGGAGACCCTTTCTCGATTGGCCCAGGCTCTGACAAAAAAATCCACAGAGTACGGTCATACGATTTATCTCATTTCCGATGAACCTTACCGCGAGATCCTGTTTGATAACGCAACGCCGTTATACGTCTCCCACTATTACCCTCACACTTTGAGCTGCTACTCCTTCTCCAAATCTCTCTCTCTTCCCGGAGAGCGCATCGGCTATGTGGCGATGAACCCTGCCTGCCCCGACGCAGAGACACTTGTGCAAATGTGTGGCCAGATTTCCAGAGGCATCGGACACAACTGCCCTGCCTCAATCATTCAGTTGGCGGTGGCTGAAGTTTTGGACCATACCTCAGATCTGTCCATCTACGAAAAAAATATGAATCTTCTTTATAACGAATTGATCGCACTTGGGTTTACCTGTGTAAAGCCCGGCGGTACATTTTATCTTTTCCCCAAAGCTCTGGAAGAAGATTCCGTTGCTTTCTGCCAAAAGGCCACCAAATACGATCTCATTCTGGTGCCCGGAGACAGCTTTGGCTGCCCCGGATATTTCCGGATGGCCTACTGCATCGATACCGAAAAGGTAGAACGGTCGTTGACTGCACTGAGAACCTTTGTGCGCGAAGAATACGGAGTGAAATAAGAAAAAAAGTATCCCCCAACGCGGTTTTGATATGCCTGTCTCTCGCGGTTGGGGGATTGTTTTTCCTTTTAACGGCCACTATTCTGCTCAACGTACAGGTTTTTCGCTTCAGTCAGATTCGCTGCCTGTCCGCTCTCCAGATATCCGGCCAACGTATTCAGTGCCTTCGTATTCATATATTCTCTCCCGAAATAGGGAACGTATTGATCGGTCAGCACCAGATTCAACGACTGCACACGTGCTTTACTGGTTTCAAGACTCTCCCTTGATTTTTTCAGATCTGCCTCCAGTGCATCAATTTTTCCCTGACTGTTTGCCGTAATCTCTCGCTCTATTTCAAGAACCGTTACTTTATCGAACTGCGACAACGCTTCGTTTTTGCTCCGGTTCAGCCGATCCAGTTCTTCCGCAATCTGCTTCAGCCGTTCGTCGTAATCATCCAACGAATACATCGCCTCGTCACGATCCTTCTCAATCGTCCGCGTAATCGCACGGATTCGGCGACGGTTGTTCGCCATCATATCACGAAGCTTCCGTCCTTCGCGCAACGTACTCATGTGCTTGTCCTTTGTCAGATTACCCACGATAATATACGCCACAAAAAACAACACCAGCACCGTAATATATATAATCAACAGATGCACCATCTGATGTTCCGGAATCAAATAATATACTCCCAACGGAACGCCAAAAAATACCATCGCAAGCGTTAATAACAGCAGTGCAACTTCCATCAGTCCTCTGGTAAAATACATCGCATAATAATACGTGGTATTGCAGCAGGAGGGCACTTTTGCCTGCTTCATCATCTGTTGCATCTCTTTCTTCAGGCGCCGATTTTCCTCATGTAAATCTGCAGTCTCCTCCTCGATTCTGCTCTTTACTCCGGCAGCTTTCGCCTTGCTTCGATCTGCTTTCACCTTTTTCTGGCGTTCTTGAATCTTTCCGGTCTCCTTGCGATAAGTTTCCTCAATTTCTCCCCTTCGGGCAGAAATCGACTGGCGAATTGAATCTGAGACCATCTGCTGCTCTGCATCAAGACGTTTCTTCAACTGCTTCGACTCCAGATCATACGTCTGTTCCTGTGCCTTTGCGTGCTCCAGTTGTGCCAACACTTCCTTCGCATTCTTGATCCGGTTAAGACCTTCTTTTACCATAAGTTTCTCCTTTATCTACGTTGTGCTTTGGCCCAAAATGTGCTATGATAGCCTCAGTTGTCCGAATCGTTCCGGACGATCCGGCTCCGGATATCACTGCACAGGAGGACTTTCTATGTTTCGTATGTGGGGAAAACTATTTAAGGACAATCGTCTTCTGCAGGACATGGTCTCAGTCAACGATGATCCCAATTTAAATCGAACCCGCAAGGTGTTCTCCTCCCTCGAGGAGATATGCCTTGCTTTCGACTTGAGCCAGCCTATCTGGCTGGATATCTGCGTCAATGACTTCCGCCACCACTCCAAATGTCGCTTTACTCAAGACGCGTTTGTTGAACATATTGATTTCGACTATCTGGAGATTCAGATCATTGAAGAGTAAGTATTCTTCTATTCTCCGCAGGCCTCTCAGATAGCACACCCTCGGTTAACGAAGATATTCTCTCAGAATTTCCTCAATGAGACGGGCATCTTCCTCCCGTTTCGCACGCCCTTTCCGCTCTCTGCGGGGTTCTTCCTCCGGTTCTCTGCTAGCAGCGATTTTTTCCAGACTCTCTCGCAAATCCTCTCTGCTTCGTTCCCATTCATAATCGTCGCGGCGATGGCTTGTTTTGTTTTCCCGCAGCTCTGCTACCGTCTCTCGCACCTCGGTCCGAACCGATTCATTTTCGGCCGTCACGGTTTCCGCACCATTCTGCAACCGAGCAGATAAAACATTCGTAAAATATTCTTCCAAATTTACTGCGATACGCTGGCGCCTGTCCCCGGTTTCACAGGAATACTCCACAAACAGCATCACACCACAAATGCATATCATCGTCAAAAAATGTCCCAGTATCAATCCGGCTCCGGCCTGCGCTCTCTGCTCCGCCGTCACCGCTATCATGCCAAGCAATAGGCAAACCCCGCACAAAATACGGTTGATACGATCCCAAACAGACAACCTGATTCCAAATAGTTTACACTGATCAAGGCATCTTTCAACGAACAACCCCGCATCCCTCACGCCTTTATTGATCCGATATGCGTTTTCAAACCTATTTTTCCACAGTCGTATGTAGTTATCGCGGGTGATTGCCGCCTCTCCCGCCTGTTTTTCCATCTTTCCGTAACGAATCGTCGCAATCAGCTTCGTCAAAACTCCAACTACCGCCAGCACTGCCAATCCATAAATAAACATCCCCGATTTAATCATTTCTAACATCGATTTTCCCTCCCGGATTCAAAATTTACCTGTATTTTAGCACAGGGATACACTTTGGGAAGAAGAATCGTTCGTCCGATTCTGACACCAAGTTCATCGGTCACCTTTATTTATCTTCGTTACGGCACCGGTCGACGGCATATCATTAACCGAACCGAGAATTACAGTTTGGGCAGCATCGTCATCAGCAGTCTCACGGTGTGGCCGATCGCCAGCGGCTCAAACTCATCCATCGTCATATTCGCACTGTCATCTGCCTTGTCCGAGATCGCACGAATAATCAAAAACGGAATCCGGTTTCTCCATGCGCCGTGCGCAATCGCCGCGCCCTCCATCTCGGTACAAATGCCGCCAAAATTTGCCTTCAACCAGTTCTTTTTCTCTCGACTCATGATAAACTGATCGCCACTCACAATCCGTCCGACAAATACTCCAATCTCAGGATTCGCTTCCATACAGCTCTCTTTCGCCAAGGCAATCAATTTCCGGTCTGCAGGGAAGGCTGCACGTCCGATCCCCGGAACCTCGCCGGGGGCATAGCCGAACACCGTTACATCCATATCATGATAAATCGCATCCTCAGAAAGAACCACATCACCGATATTTACCTCGGCCTGCAATGATCCGGCAATTCCGGTGTTGATAATCGCGCTCACGTCAAAGCGATCCGCAAGAATCTGCGTGCACAGTGCTGCGTTTACCTTGCCCACACCACACTGCACAACAACAACGTCCTTTCCGGCCAGTACTCCCTGATAAAAATTCATCCCGGTCTGTGAAATCAACTGCACCGACTCCATCCTAGCCGTCAACTGCTCAACTTCACTCTCCATCGCACCAATAATCGCAATCATATAAACCTCCGATAATATTTCCTTTCATCGTTGGATACAGTATATCATAACACACTGAAATTAGCAATTTTTCTTTCTATTAATTACGATGAATCACACTAAATTTGAAAAAACATAATGCGAAGCTGTGAAAAGTATGATAAACTGTGTACAGAAAACACAAATCACAGGAGGTATCATCATGTTCGAATACAAAACGAGAGGAACTTGCTCCAGAGCAATTCAGTTTGATGTGGAAGATAACGTGATCACGACCTGCCGTTTCATCGGCGGTTGCATGGGCAACACTCAAGGTGTCGCACGATTGGTTGAGGGAATGACCGTAGATGCAGCCATCTCCAAACTGTCCGGTATTGATTGCGGCGGCCGAGGAACGTCCTGTCCCGATCAGCTGGCCAGAGCACTTTCCCAGTACAAAGCAGCCCAGAACTAATCTCATTCTTAGGAGCAAAGCATGAAGAAGATTATTCTTACCGGCGGCGGTACCGCCGGACATGTCACCCCTAATCTCGCACTTTTGCCCGAACTGCGTCAGCGGGGGTACTCTGTTGAGTACATCGGATCAAAAACGGGTATTGAGCGTGAACTTATCACGCAGGCCAATGTCCCCTACCATGCGATTTCTTCCGGAAAACTTCGCCGTTACTTCAGCTTGCAGAATCTCACTGACCCGTTCCGGGTTCTTGCCGGATTTTTTCAGGCAGGCAATTTGCTGAAGAAGACAAAACCGGATGTTATCTTTTCCAAGGGCGGATTTGTCGCAGTTCCTGTTGTTCTTGCGGCAAAATTTCTGCACATTCCGGCGATTATCCACGAGTCAGATATGACTCCCGGTCTCGCCAACAAGCTGTGCATCCCTTCCGCCAAAAAGGTATGCTGTAACTTCCCCGAAACGGTAAACTATCTCCCAGCGGACAAAGCAGTCCTCAGTGGCTCGCCGATCCGCAGAGAATTAATGACCGGAGACCGACTTGCCGGATTGAATTTCACCGGTCTTTCCTCCGAAAAACCTGTTTTACTCATCATCGGCGGAAGCATGGGTTCTGTTAAAGTAAACACTGCCGTCCGAAACATCTTACCTGAACTGCTGAAAACATTTCAGGTAATTCACCTGTGCGGAAAGGGACATCTGGATGAATCCCTTCATCAACCCGGATACATTCAATATGAATACATCGGCGCCGAACTGAAGGATCTGTTCGCGTTGGCCGACGTGGTCGTTTCCCGTGCCGGTGCAAATGCGATCTGTGAACTTTTGGCACTCCACAAACCCAATTTGCTGATTCCGCTCTCCGCTGCCGCAAGCCGTGGCGATCAGATTCTGAACGCCCGCTCCTTTGCCGGCCAAGGCTTCTCCCTTGTCCTTGAAGAGGAAGAGATTACCAACGAGGTATTGCTGAACAAAATCAGTGAATTGTACCGCGACCGAAACCAATATATCTCTGCAATGGAAGGCAGCAAACAGGGCGATTCCATCAAAACCATTTGCGATTTACTGGATGAAGCTTGTCTGCGTATCTAATTTCGCATGCATAATCCAATCTGAGTTTGAAAGCTGTGGATAAACCATATCCACAGCTTCTTATTTTACTTCAGTGCCGCCTTAATCTTGTCCGCCGTCTCCTTCATGGCTTCCGGAGTTGTTTTCCCCGGTGTCCATCCTGCAATCACCGGCCCGCCCTCATAGCGTGGAATTACATGCATATGGAAGTGCATCACCGTCTGGCCTGCCGCCGTTCCATTATTCTGTACCAGATTAAAGCCGGCACAGCCAAGACCGCTCTTCATCGCCCTTCCGATTTTCGCCGCCAGCGGCACCACTTTCGCACCTAATTCCGCCGAAAGTTCCGTCACATCATCAAAATGCTCTTTCGGCAAGATCAGGGTGTGACCTTCCGCTGCCGGTCCCAAATCCAAAATCGCTCGAAAATCAGCATCTTCATACACAGTAGTGGAAGGAATCTCCCCATTTGCAATCTTACAAAAAATACACGTATCGGATTTCATCTAAAACCTCCTCCAATCAAATAAGATTTGTCTCCAGTATACTCTATTTTAGAATTTCCGACAAGATAATTTCCCGACCTTTGCGCCCGCTTCTTCCGCCAAGCAGTTTCTTTTTGGGTTTTGTACTAAGATGAGAACCTATCTCATAACCGACATTCATCTCTTTCGGTGTTACACCATACTCTCCACACTCCCGAACAGCCCTTACCGCCGGTATTCTGTCCTCAAGGTACGTTGTCGTTGGATTTTCCTCCTGAATCATCATTTTGACGAGTCCTCCCAATTGCCGGATCAAAAATCCCTCCTCCGAAGAAGTCTGAAACAATTCATACGCCAAATTCACTGCGTCCTTTTCCTGATAATCAACTTCATTCAACACATATTTCAACAATTCTCTTACTTGTGTTTCCGGTTCCTCTCCATGAAACGGAAAAAAACAGAATTTCGTCTTATAAGTATTTTCTCCTTGCTTCTCCAGATAAATAAACTCCGGGCGAAGTGCCAGATAGTCTCCGTCCACCAAATATCGCTCCACATCCTCCAGAATCCGGTTCATATCTTCAACGATAGATACTAACAATTTCCGGCTAATCGGTGCCAGCTCCGTCAACGTCTGCAGAGAATGACATCCTGTAATCGAATAATCGTACAATATCTCCCCGTCCATCTGACGAATCACCGGAAACAACAGCCCCTCAACCGGATTTCGCTGAAGCATCCTCACTTGATAGTCCGGACATTTATTGGTTCCGGCGGCAATCACCATGTGGTGCTCTTTCCTTTCACGAAAATAGTTTATCTTCATTCGATTCCCGACACCCTCCATATTCGTTTCAGCCAGCATGGGTCAATTTTTATCAACGAAAAAGACCTCGTTCTCGCATTGTCCTGCATAATCTCCGATGCGGAATTGCTCAGGGCGATCAGTTCAATCCCTCGCCGAAACACCTGCCAGTTCTCCGTCAAACGAATGCGACACTTCATCTTTCCTTCGGTCAGATCCGTGCAAGTCACATTCGTGATCATACTCATATCCGTCAAACGAGCTCCCATCTCTTCTTTATTCACATTTACCTCTTCTCCGTGTTGCCACTCCAACAGGATTGCCGCACACTCTGCCGCGACAGCAACCTGATCGTGCAGGCAAAATGACATTGCCATTAAAACCACAATTATCCCTAACCCCAGCGGAACCAAAAATGCCGCTTCAATCGTATGCATCCTTCAACCTCTCCTTTCATGGAAGCCAGAAAACGCCCCCTACAAAAACAATCCACATAAAGGGAACAAACGGTATTTCCTGTTTTCCGTTCAGTTTAAACATGAACATCCTCACCACACCAACGACCAAAAACAGCGTCATTGCTCCCAGTGCAAGCACGATCACTTTTTTCACCCCCAAACACAGTCCACATACTGTCATGATGATTCCGTCACCAAGTCCGAACTGCTGTCGGCTAAGTATAGAGCTCAGAATGAAAAGGCCTCCTACTAAAACCCCCAGACCGCACTCTGTGCTAAACAAAGTTCTGTCTACAATTCTAATCATCAGTCCTGCAACAAATGCAATCACCGGAATCAGTATCGGTATCCTTTTTTTCCGAAGATCTTCCTCCGCACAAACAGTCAGCATAACCCCGGTTATTACGTCCATCTTTTCCCTCCTTCTTACAATCACTTCCTTCTATTCTTTCTCTTCTTTGCATTTGCTGCATGCTCTCATCTCACTCACCTCACTTTTCTTCACCTGCTCCACATCATGCCATAGCCCGCGACAGTAGGAAGACAAATGATAGCTGTCTCCCCATGCAGTAATCCATACCGTCTCTGCCTCCTTACCGTCTCCGCAAAATTGGCATGAGCCGTACTTCTCTCCATTCTGATTGCGAAGGCCGGACACGGATGAATAACGTACCTCCTCCGTCACCGGACGAATGTAGGTGCAATACGGGCTTTCGTGATAAACTTCTCCCCTCGGTGTAATGTAGACATAATCCACCTCCTCTGCGTCTAAAAATGAAGACTCCCCAAAGGCATGCTTCCTGCTTCGCTGAACCAGCGTCATTTCCGCCACTCCTTTTGGCATAAACGGGAGCCTAATCTGATAAACCGCAACCAGATCAATCAACGGTTCATGACCCATCACCGAAGAATACATCAACAACACACCTTCGTTTTTTCCGACGATAAGAGAAGTGTCTGCACCTACCGCCTCCATATTTACCTGAAACAGCAGCACTGCCGTCAACAAAGATGCCTCTTCCGGCAGTGCCATCAGCTCGTTTCCGGTTTGTTCAAGTGCTGTTTGGATTTGAATCTGCGTCCTCAGCACAGAAAACAGATTGAGCAGTGTCGTTACTGTTAGCAAAAAAACAGTCATTGCTATGGCGGCCTCGACCGTGAGGCTAGCCTTCAGCCTGTACGGTGAGGTGAGCAGAGATGTCCCTTTCCTGTAAGATGCTCTCAACCGATCATTCTTCAGT
>JAFQDI010000266.1 GCA_017416055.1 Lachnospiraceae bacterium | reverse complement strand
CCTGCCAGCTCCAGCAGTGCGGGAACCTTGGACTCCCAACCCAGTGCCATGATATGTACACCCTGGCAGTAAGGCTTACACTCCTTGATGATGCGGGCAGCGATCTCAATACCGGTGATGCCGGCCTTGGTCTTTTCCTTGTCCGCTCTCAGTTCTGCAAGCATCTCGTCCGGAACGTGGATACCTGCTACGTTGTCGTTCATGAACTTCGCCATACCTGCGGACTTAGGGATAACGATACCCAGCTGTACGGGTACGCCGAACTGCTTTGCCTTCTCCATGAACTGGATGAACTTCTCGGGCTCGTAAACGGCCTGAGTCTGGAAGTACTCAGCACCTGCTGCTACCTTGCGCTCCATCTTTGCCAGCTGTGCATCAACGGAATCGCTGCAAGGGGATACAACAGCACCCTTTGCAAACTTCGGAGGCTCACCAACCAGCTTGTTTCCGCCCAGGTCTACGCCCTCTTCCAACAGCTTAATGGTGTGGAGCAGGGATACGGAATCCAGGTCGAATACAGGCTTTGCCTGAGGATGATCACCCATCTTGGTGTGGTCGCCGGTCAGACACAGAACGTTCTCAATGCCCAGCATTGCTGCGCTAAGCAGATCAGACTGCAGCGCGATACGGTTTCTGTCGCGGCAGGTCAGCTGATAGATGGGGGTAAGACCTGCATCCTTCAGCACCTTACAGGTAGCCAGAGATCCGAGACGCATAACGGAAGACTGGTTGTCGGTTACGTTTACTGCGGTAATTCCGCTGAGGTAGGTCTTTGCCTCCTCAACCAGATGATCAACATTGATTCCCTTGGGCGGGCCTACTTCTGCAGAAACTACAAATTCACCCTGCTTAAATAACTCAGTAATTTTCATTATTCTTCGCTCCTCTTCCTATTACTTTACTTCATCGTCGGTCGCGTAATTGCGTACCTGAGTCGGACACTTCATCAGATCAAGACGTCCCAGCTTCTCCAGACGTCTGTAAATGCGCTCCCAGCCACACTCCATGTTCGGGTCAACTTCGCACTTGCCGTTCTTGGAACCGCCGCACTGTCCGTTCACCAGGCTCTTGGAGCATGCGGTGATGGGGCAGATGCCGCCGGTCAGGTTCAGGTAGCACTCTCCGCACTGGTCGCAGTCATGCTGTAACGGGGTCACGCCCTGATATCCGGGCAATTCAATGGTGTCGCAGGCTGCGCACACCTTCTTGTCCTCAAAATACTCTGCTACGGTCTGAACGCCAACGCCGCAGGAGAATACCAGGATGGTATCCGCAGCATCGATCTCAGCCATGTAAGGCTGAAGACGCAGCATCATATTCTTCGGATTACAGATATAATCGGTGGTAATAATTCCGGTCACTTTTCCGTCAGCCACCAGCTCTTTCTGGAGCTCCCCCGCTTCTTTCTCGGGAAAGCTGACTTCCTTGCATCCCTGGCAATTAATGATAAATGCTTTTCCGCTCACCAGTGATACGATAGTTTCCTTAGATTTTAATTGGGTAATTAACATATCACTTCATCTCCATAATCGCTTTTTTTCCGGCTCTGATCTTGCTGATCAACGGAATCTTAGAGGAACAGATGTACTCACAGCATCTGCACTCCATACAATCTCTTACATTCTTCTCCAGCATGCCCTTCCAGTTGCCCTCGTCAGCATACTTTGCGAAGTACAGGGGGGACAGCTCCATCGGACATACATCCACGCAGCGTCCGCACTTGATACAAGGCTGCTCCTCGGTGTGATCGGTGTCGATGGCGATAAAGCCGTTGGATCCCTTCATCACGGGAACATCAATATCGGAAAGAACGAAGCCCATCATCGGACCGCCGGCCTTGAAGGTGATCTCCTTGTCACCAACGGTGCCGCCACAGTAGTCAAGCAACTCCTTCGCGCTGGTACCGATCTTCACGATGAAGTTTCCGGGGTTCTTTACGCGCTCGCCGGTCACGGTCACGATACGCTCGATCAGAGGCATACCGGTCTTGATCGCGTCGGCAATCGCCTTCGTGGTGCTGACATTGCCCACAACCACGCCAACGTGTGCGGGAAGTCCGCCACTGGGAACCTGTCTCTTCAATACGCGCTTGATCAGCATCTTCTCTGCACCCTGAGGATACTTGGTCTTCGCTACACAAACTTCAATATTTTCTACATCTGCGACCTTCGCCTGCATTACCTCGATCGCATCTTCTTTATTATCCTCAATGACGATGATACCCTTCTCGGCACCGGTCGCCTTCAGCATCGCCTGCAGACCAAACACGATATCGTCCGCATAAGCTAAGAGCAGTCTGTGGTCAGCCGTCAGCAGAGGCTCACACTCACAGCCGTTCAGCAGAATAGTGTCTACGGGCTGTGCAGGTTTTAACTTAACGAAAGTAGGGAAGCCTGCACCACCCATACCAACGATACCGCTCTCCTTCACGATCTCGATGATCTCGTCGGGAGTCAGCTCGTCAAGAGACTTGTGCGGCTGTACAGACTCATGGAGCGTACCCTTGCCGTCGGACTCGATCACAACGGACAGGCAAACGCCTCTGGTTGCATGAGGACGATTCTCGATAGCTACTACGGTACCGCTCACACTGGAGTGAACCGGTGCACTGATGAAACCTGCCGCCTCACCAATCTTCTGTCCAACCTTTACGGTTTCGCCAACCTCAACAATCGGATTAGCGGGAGCACCTGCATGCATAGACAACGGAATCACCACCGTCTTCGGCTCAGGGAATCTCACGAGATCGATATGCTCACTGAATTCCTTGCGCTCTGAAGGATGGAT
>JAFQDI010000265.1 GCA_017416055.1 Lachnospiraceae bacterium | reverse complement strand
GGGTGTAATCCGGCGCAGAACTTTCAGACACCGCTTCGATCAGAGTGATCTCTGCCACATAAATCGGCGTCTCACTCAGCACCAGCTCCACATGATTATCCCCTTTTTCAAAAGCGAAAGGGATACCGTTTTCATATTGATAAATATTGCTGTTCAGTGTATACTTCGTCCACTCATATATCCTGTCGGGCATCTGCAGCAATTCGTTTCCGTACTCGTCCGTCCCATATTCGGTATTGTTCTTCCACCATACAGGGAGCTTCATCCCGGAATAATCCTCCCGGTCATTCACCGAGACAGACATTCTTGCCGTCATCATCGCATCATCGGGCTGGTAATATTCAAGGCTCATATAATACTCGCCGCTCTCAGGTAAAGCAATATCAAAGCAAAGTACCTCTCCCGTATTCAAAAGAACCGCGTCGCGTCCTTCATACTCAACCACTTCCCCTTCTCCGGTCTCCTGGAAATACAAATCTTCCGCAGAAACGGAAAACGTCTGAACCATCTTTTTCTCTGCGGAATATACCGGCGAGACACTGCCCTCCCTTGCCGTCTCTGCAGAGCAAAATTCTACGCACCCGAAAAGCATGAATACCGCCACCGCCAGCGCAGGTATCACGCACCCTCTCCTCTTTCTGCGAAATCCACTTCTTTTTTTGTCATGCATTGCTGTCTTCCTTCCTTTGCAACTCACCTGCTGATCACCAACCTGCAATTACAACTCTCCCCCCTGCTTTGCGCCGCACGATGACAGCCAAAGCCCGGTTCACATCAATCGTCTCCTACAAGTAATGCGGTAATCCGCCGGACTACCGCACTACTCGCAAATCATACATCACAGTTTTTATTACTTATCAAGTATGTACTGAATCGTCTCGTTCGCATATTTGATCGCGTCATCGCCGCTCAACTCACCGTTCACAACCTTTGTCACCATATCCGCGATAGCCTGCTTGATGCCGCCGTCATAGCCGGGCATACCGACTGCGTGATCAGCCAATGCGATCAGAACAGATGCATAAGATTTCGTAGGTATAATGTTGGCAGAGATCCAATCCTTCTGGCTCTGAAAGGCGGGCACGATAGAACCATTCGCCGTGGTATACATCGCCAGAACCTTTTCGGTCTCTTCCACGTTCAGCCAATACAGGAAATCCGCAATGCCTTCAGCCGCCTCGGATCCCTCTCTCATCACAAAACACCAGCCGTTGAGTGTCGTGGTGATAGCATCCTCAGCTCCGTCCTTGCTGGGAGGAAGTGCAACACCGATATTTTCAGCGTTATTCGGACAGTCTGTCTCAATATAGTCAACTAACCATCCACTGGAAAGCTTGATGGCAACCTTTCCATTTTCCAAATTAGTCAAGGAATCATAAGCCGTGGGCTCTGCGGGCAGAACACCGGCGTCATTCAGCTCTTTGAAGAAGTTTGCCATCTCCAGATAGCCTTCGTTTACCTGTGCCTGCGTCCAGTCATCGTTTACCGGGAACTGTCCGCCTGCGCCGTACTGCATACCGATGGTACACCAAGCGAAATCTCCGCTGGTGGAAACAGGCATCTCCACGCCTGCCATCTCGTCCGTCGTCAATGCCTTTGCCACGGTCAGCAGCTCATCCCAGGTCTTGGGCACTTCCAGACCTGCCGCCTCGAGCAGATCCTTTCTGTAGTACATTGCGCACTGTACCTCAGTATAAATCGGGATCGCATAGTAATTTCCGGCATAAGAGGTCATATCTTTGATCGTGTCCGTATAATCCTCGAAAAACTCTGCGGGAAGCATATCATCGATGGGCTGGATCAGGCCCTCTTTCGCTCTGGTCGCAATATCGCCGTAGGTGATCATCCATGCATCGGGCTTATCCGCGGAGCCAAGAGCCGACCACAGATCGTTTTCACTGCCGGAAACGAACGTCACTTCGTAGCCTCTTCCCAGCGCATTGTACTCCGCCGCTGCAGCTATGAGGATTTCGTTCAACGTCGTCCAGCCCAGATTGTCAAACAGGGTGACCTTGATCGGTTCGTTGTTTTCGGGCGCATTTGTCTCGGGCGCATTTGTCTCCGGTGCATTTGTCTCCGGTGCATTTGTCTCTTTGTTTGCTTCTGTCGTTGTAGTGGCATTGTCTCCGCAAGCCACCAGGCACAACATCATGCAAGCCAACAACATTGCCAACAGTTTCTTTGCTTTCATAAAGCGTTCCTCCTTGAATGGATTTATTCGTTCGAACAAGGCATCTCGGCCTCGTTTGTCTTAATGATAACAAAGTTGAAAAAATGATGAAAGAATATCCTTTTTATGTTATAGTCATTTTTTTTGCAAAGCCGATTACAATCCCCGGAAAAAGCTCCGGCGCTATTATAAAAATGCACAATTTCCCAACAAAAAGGACGAACGCTCCCAAGCAGTATGACAGATTGCTGTGTCAATTTGGCCCTGCAGCCGTATCAAACCATACAATTTTCTCCACTTAACGTTTCGTTCACTGGATTTCAGGCGAAGTCATATTGAATAAGGAGACGCCCACGAGCGCCTCCCTTGCCGCAGCATTCTATTCGGTTTTTCTATGCTTTGCGATACTCTGACGGAGTCACGCCGATAATCCGGCGGAACACCCGGCTGAAATCCTGCAGACAGGAAAAACCTGTCTGCTCGGCAATCTGTGTCAGTGAAAAATTGGTGCATCGAATCAGCAGCTTTGCCTTTTCTATCCGCTGAAGGAGATGATACTGCATCGGCGATATGTCATACGCTTCCTTAAATATTCTGGATACATAGGATTTTTCAATGTGATGAACCTTGGCCAATTCATCCAATGTGATCTGACGCTCGGTATGATGATCCAGATACTGTTTGATCAGGGCAGCTCTCTCGCTTTTGATCAGGGAATGTCCCGAATTGATCCAGTTAAGTTCGCAGAGCAAATGATCAAACAACCGCAAAAAGCACCATTTGAGTCGGATTTCCGGGAAAATCGAAGGTGAACAGTATGCGTCGATCACATCAAAAATCAACTGTTCAATGTTTATCGTATTTTGCAGACGAATGTAATTGGGAAAATGCGAAAAAAATCCGCCGGTGATATCGGGGCGAACCAGATTGCGTTCCCTCTCTGTCATTTCCCCAAAATCGATATAGGAAATGGGCACAATTTTGGATGTGTCCGCGGAGTAACACAGATCAAAATGGATATGGGGCTGTACAAGCGGTTCCTCATAAACGGAAATCGAGTGAGGTTGACCGGGCTTGAACAGAAACACATCCCCCGGCCCCGCCTCATATATCTGGTCCTCCACCGTAATTGCCGCTGTTCCCGATTTAATCAAAACAATCTCGTAGTCATAGATGACGCGGCGGGCCACCAGTTTGTGCGGAGGCAGAATATCATAATACGCCAGCCTGATATATGGATTGATCCCTGAAAGGAACTGATCGGTGTAAAGGTTTGCCGGACCATATGATCTTTTCATCTTGCACGATCTCCTTTCATCTATCATGATCACTAAGTTTTGTCCATGAATTGTTAAATCAAAGCCATGATAAACCGACGACGATTGACGGTTTTTCGGGTAAAATAGTAGGTAGAAAAGTTTCCGACGCCGGCAAAAGAGGAAGGAGGAGGTTATTTTGTCAATTTCCCAGAAAGAATTGTGCCAATATGAAGATAATTTCCGCGTTTGGTATTCCAACTACTCCAATTTGACTTTTTCCACACACCAGCACGCCGAAATCGAATTGCTTTTTTGCAAAAAAGGCTCTTTGC
>JAFQDI010000264.1 GCA_017416055.1 Lachnospiraceae bacterium | reverse complement strand
AGCAATGAGTAGCTGCGAAGCAGGTATGAATGACACACAGTAAAATGAATGGGTTTTGATGCTGTATGGGGGTGAAAGTCTCTTTCACCCCCGAATCTTTATGGACAGTGCGGTGTAGATTTAGTATGGGGTGTTCTTTTTCATCCCGGAGGTAGAGAATGAATGATTTGGACGGACTTAAGATTCCGGCTCATGTAGCGATTATTTTGGACGGAAACGGCCGTTGGGCGAAGGCGCACGGCGTTCCCAGAAGTATGGGACACAAACAGGGGTGTACCACATTGGAGGGCATTTTGGAGGATGCGGCCCGCATGGAAATTCAGTATCTGACCGTATATGCTTTTTCCACGGAAAATTGGAAGCGTTCGGCTGAGGAAGTGGATGCACTGATGCAGCTGTTTCGATATTATACAAAAAAGATTCTAAAGAAGGCTTGTGAGAATAATATCCGTATTAAGATGATCGGAGAACGTAGCCGCTTTGATCAGGACCTCATCGATTCAATCAATATGCTTGAGGAGGCCACAAGGGAAAACACCGGAATGACCTTTGTCTTTGCTGTGAATTACGGAAGCCGGGACGAGATTATTCGCGGAACAAAGCAGATGCTTTTGGATTATAAGGCAGGAAAATTTGAACTGAATGAGCTGGACGAGAAGATGTTTTCTTCCTATCTGGATACGAAGAATATTCCGGATCCGGATCTTTTGATCCGCCCCAGCGGAGAACTGCGATTGTCCAATTTTCTGATGTGGCAGAGTGCTTATACGGAATTTTATTTCACACCGGTATTGTGGCCCGATTTCTCAAGAGAAGAACTGGTGAAGGCGATCGAGCATTACAATCAACGGGATCGTAGATTCGGAGGTCGTTAGGTCGATTATGTGGAAACGGTTATTTAGTGGTATTATTTTGGTCGCGCTGTTGATTGCGTTTATCATTCCCGGCGGTAAGCTGTTGTGGGCAGGTACACTGATCATTTCGTTGATTGGACTGTTTGAACTTTATCGGGTGGAGAATATCCACAATAAGCTGCTGGGTTATGTGGGTTATCTGGGAACGATACTCTATTATGGAATGCTGTTTTTGTATGGGAACAAGGCGGGATCGAATATCCATATCATTTTCTTTGTGGGTGTTCTGATCGCGATGATGAGTGTCTATGTGTTCACTTTCCCGGCATACAAAGCTGAGCAGGTGATGGGCGCGTTTTTTGGTCAGATTTATGTGAGCGTGATGCTTTCGTACATCTATATGACGCGTATCCAGACCGGAGGATCCTTCCTTGTGTGGTTGATTTTCCTTAGCGCGTGGGGAAATGACACCTGCGCTTACTGCGTGGGAATGCTTATCGGAAAGCATAAAATGTCGCCGAAGCTGAGCCCGAAGAAGTCCATCGAGGGTGCGATCGGAGGTGTGGTCGGTGCTGCGACGCTGGGCGCAATCTTCGGAAGTGTGTTCGCAAATCGAATGTCCGATGCATTGCCGGTCCCTGCGCTGGACTGTGCGATTATCTGCTTTGTCGGTGCATTGATCTCGATCGTCGGTGATTTGGCGGCGTCCGCGATCAAGCGTGATCACGGGGTGAAGGATTATAGCAATCTGATTCCCGGTCACGGCGGTATTCTGGATCGTTTCGACAGCGTGATCTTTGTGGCACCGGCGATCTATATCACGATCTATCTGTTGAATCATGGAGTGGCGAATTTATTTAAATAGCGGTTGATAACGGAAGTGATCGGTTTCATACATTAAATATAGGAGCATTAAATGAAGAGACTTGCAGTGTTGGGGTCCACCGGTTCCATTGGAACCCAGACCCTCGAAGTAGTGAGAAATAACGGAGATATTCAGGTGACTGCGCTGGCGGCAGGCAGTAACGTGAACGCCATTGAGGCACAGATTCGTGAGTTTCATCCCCGTATTGCGGTGATGTGGGATGAGGCGAAGGCGAAGGAGCTGGCGATTCGCGTGGCAGATATGAATGTGTGCGTGTTGTCCGGGATGGACGGTTTGATTGAGGCCTCCACCGCCTGCGATGTGGATATTGTACTGACAGCAGTGGTGGGCATGATCGGTATTCGTCCGACCATCGCAGCCATCAAGGCGGGAAAAGACATCGCATTGGCGAACAAAGAGACATTGGTGACCGCAGGCCACCTGATTATGCCGCTGGCGAAGGAGAATGGAGTGAAGATCCTTCCGGTCGACAGTGAGCACAGTGCGATCTTCCAGGCATTAAACGGTGAGAATCCGAGGCAGATTGCAAAGATATTGCTGACGGCTTCCGGAGGACCGTTCCGCGGTTGGACGCGAGAGCAGATGAAGGATATTCGTCCTGAGGATGCATTAAAGCACCCCAACTGGGCGATGGGCAAGAAAATTACCATTGATTCTTCCACCATGGTGAATAAAGGCCTTGAGGTGATGGAGGCGAGATGGCTGTTTGATGTTAAGATGGATCAGGTGCAGGTGGTGATTCAGCCGAAGAGCATCATCCATTCTATGGTTGAGTTTGTGGACGGCGCGGTGATCGCTCAGCTCGGAACACCGGATATGAAGTTGCCGATCCAGTATGCACTCTACTATCCGGAGAGGCGTTTCCTTCCCGGAGAACGTCTGGATTTCTGGAAATTGAATCAAATCGCGTTCGAGGCTCCCGACATGGAGAATTTCCGTGGACTCAAGTTGGCTTATGAGGCCGGAACGACCGGAGGAACACTTCCCACCGTGTACAATGCGGCAAATGAATGGGCAGTAGGCAGATTCCTGAATCATCAGATCGGGTATCTGGATATTATTGAAATTATAGAAAGCTCGATGGCGCATCATCAGGTGATCGCGGATCCTGATCTGGATGCGATTCTCACGGCGGAGCAGGAGACTTACGCTTACATCGAGAGCAGGTGGTGTTGATTATGAGTTTTATCTATACATTGCTGATTATCAGCGTGATCGTGGTGGTTCACGAGTTTGGCCACCTTCTTTTGGCGAAAAAGAACGGGATCGAGGTTGTAGAGTTTTCCGTTGGTTTCGGACCGACATTGTTTGCGTTTGAGCACGGCGGAACAAAATATTCTCTGAAGCTGATCCTGTTTGGCGGTGCCTGCCAGATGACCGGAGAGAATTTCCTGGAGGAGGAGGCGACCGGCGAGATTCCGGAGAATTCCATGATGGCGAAGTCCCCTTGGGCACGGTTCAGTGTAATTGCGGCAGGACCGATTTTTAACTTCCTGCTGGCGTTTGTGCTGGCGATTGTGCTTTTGGCAGTGGGGCATGTGGATCTGCCGATTGTGCATCAGGTGGTCAAGGGAAGCAGTGCTGAGCAGGTTGGTTTGCAGCCGGGAGATAAGCTTCTGACAATCAACGGAGAAAAAATCGTCATTGGACGTGACGTAGATCTGTATCTGTTGACAGATCCGCTGATGGGTGAACCGGTGGAGATCACCTGGGAGCGCGACGGCGTGAAATACAGCGGGACGCTTGACACGAAGATGGAGCGGTACATGATCGGTATCAGCTACTATGTGGAACAGGATGCGATCCTCTCCGTGGTCAGCGAAGGCTATCCGGCATACGAGGCCGGACTTCGTGCCGGCGATTTGATTGTACGGATTGATGATATGGAGATCGCTGACGGACGTGGAATCGAAGCTTATTTTAATGCGAATGAGATCGGTGAGAACTCCATTGAAATTGAGTATGTGCGGAACGGTGAACATTTTGTGACGCAGATGACACCGAAGCTGTATAAATATCATGACCTGGGCTTTATGGCTTCGGGTTATCGCTATGAAGTTTCACCCCTTCAGGTGTTGAGATATGCCTTCACCGAGGTTCGCTACTGGATTGAGAACACGATCTCCTCATTGGCGATGATGATCAGAGGGCAGGTGGGACTGGACGCAGTGTCCGGACCGGT
>JAFQDI010000263.1 GCA_017416055.1 Lachnospiraceae bacterium | reverse complement strand
CATCTCTGCCAGGTTAGCACCCTTGCCACCCAGAAGGTTACGCATATCCGCATTTCCTTCTTTAAACAAATAAACCCATTTGTTCATTACTGTACCTCCATCTCTTTTTTGTGAATCATCTTTTCACAGCATACAAAGACGAATCTCTCCGATCCGTCTCCTCTCTTCTTCTCTCCGCACAAAAACCCTCAACTTTTCGGGTGGCGGACGAGAACCGTTAATATTATACCATAATCTTCCGTCTTGTAAATATGTTTTTAATAAAAAACAATGCATTTAATAAAAAACAATTATTTTTTCGGCCACATCAAACATTTTCAAACATTTCAATTGTTTATTTAAACCAATTCGAACACTTTCTATCTCAGCACAACTCAACTTGTATATAAAAAATAAAATGGCGGAAGCCTTCTTAAGCAAATAGAGGCTTCCGCCGCCCGTTTTGGGCTTTAAAGGGGAGGATAAGTATTTCACTTTTCTTTGGTATCTGTTTCTATTATGAACATTTTTTTGAAAAGTATACAAAAGCATATAGATTTTTTTTCGATTCTCCGTTATACTAAGGAACGGACCGATCTGTCTGCAATTTGCGGCAGATCAGATGAGAAACGACGGAGGCGATAAGAGGTGGACGGACAGGCTTACACCGGCTTTGCCGAATTG
This sequence comes from Lachnospiraceae bacterium, assembly GCA_017416055.1. The sequence continues at coordinate 5,695 of JAFQDI010000263.1, read as the reverse complement.
TACGACGAATTTATGGACAATGTCCCCTACGAGGACTGGTGTCGATATCTAGTTTCCCTTCTGCACCACTACGGTTGCAGGGATGGGATCCTTCTGGAACTGGGCTGCGGAACCGGCAGTCTGACAGAGCTTCTGGATGATCAGGGCTATGATATGATCGGCATTGATGTGTCAGAGGATATGCTGGGCATCGCGATGGACAAGCGCGCAGAGTCCGGAAAAAATATACTCTATCTTCTTCAGGATATGCGGGAGTTCGAACTTTACGGAACCGTTGCCGCGGCTGTGAGTATCTGCGATTCCATGAACTACCTGACGGAAACTGAGGACGTGGTCACCACACTGAAACTGGTCAATAATTATCTGGATCCCGGCGGATATTTTATTTTCGATCTGAATACTCGGTACAAGTACGAACAAGTGATGGGAAACCGCACCATCGCTGAGGATCGCGGCGATGCCGCCTTTATCTGGGAAAATGAATTTGATCCGGACACTTCGCTGAACCACTACAATCTTACACTGTTTGCGGAGGATGAGGACGGGCGCTACAGCCGTTTCGATGAAGAACATATTCAGCGGGCATATAATATAGAAGAGATCCGGGCAGCAGCTACTGCCGCAGGGATGCGCTGGGTAGCCGCCTACGATGCATTCACCATGGATCCCGCAAAAGATGACAGCGAGCGAATTTATATTGTTTTACAGGAGCAGGGAAAAGCCGGCAGATAATTGCCGTGAACCTGTGTCAAAAATCAGGAGGAATTTATCATGCAGGATTATATTATCCGTGCAACGGCTGCGAACGGTTACGTCCGCGCTTTTGCCGCAACCACAAAAAATACCGTAGAGACCGCCAGAGCCGCTCACAATACGAGTCCGGTGGCCACTGCTGCTCTGGGTCGCCTGCTGACCGCAGGCGCAATGATGGGCGTGATGATGAAGGGTGAAGATGATGTGCTTACCCTGAAGATTGAGGGCAACGGCCCCATCGAAGGATTGACCGTCATCGCAGACTCTCATGGAAACGTGAAGGGTTATGCCTTCAACCCCACCGTTTTGATTCCGGCAAACGACAAAGGAAAGCTGGATGTGGCCGGTGCTCTTGGCATTGGTGTTTTGACGATCATCAAAGATCTCGGTCTGAAGGAACCTTATATCGGACAGACAATTTTGGTCACCAGTGAAATTGCTGAGGACCTGACCTACTATTTTGCCACCTCAGAACAGACCCCTTCCTCCGTAGCATTGGGCGTATTGATGAACCGCAACAATACGGTCCGTCAGGCAGGCGGTTTTATTCTTCAGTTGATGCCCGGCGCAGATGAGTCCGTGATTTCCGCTTTGGAGAGCAGACTCGCCGAGATCAAATCCATCACCGCTCTTTTAGATGAGGGAATGACCCCCGAAGACATTTTAGAACGTCTTTTGGGCGACATGGACCTTGAAATTATGGACAAGCTTCCGACTCAGTTTTACTGCAACTGCGATAAGCACCGTATCGAGCGGGCCATCGTTGCCATTGGCGAGAGCGATCTTCAGGAAATGATCGATGACGGACAACCGATTGATGTTTGCTGCGATTTCTGCAACTCCCACTACGAATTCTCTGTCGAGGATCTGAGGGATATTATCCGTCGCGGCAAACATGACCGAAATACCAATAACAGTGACTGACCTTTTGGGGAAGGATGATTTATGAAAAAAATATTAATGATCGCCACCGGAGGCACCATCGCTTCCAAAGTTTCCGACAATGGACTCACTCCTCAAATCAGCTCATCCGAGATTCTCGCCTGCGTTCCGGAGATCGCCGATCTATGCCAGGTCAGCACTTTGCAGTTATGCAACCTGGACAGTACGAATCTGAATTATGACCATTGGCTGGCCATGGTAGATTGTATTGAGCAATACTATGATGAGTATAATGGTTTTGTGATCACCCATGGAACCGACACCATGGCCTACAGTGCCGCTGCCCTTTCCTATTTGATCCAAAACAGCAGAAAGCCCATCGTCTTCACCGGATCGCAGAAGTCCATCTACGTGCGCGATACCGATGCCCGTCGCAACCTGTACGATGCTTTTCTCTACGCCTGTGATGACCGGGCACACAATGTCAGATTGGTTTTTGACGGAAAAGTGATTTTAGGCACCCGCGCCCGCAAAACCCGCACCAAAAGTTTCAACGCCTTTTCCAGCATCGACTATCCGGAAGTGGCTGTCATCCGCGGCTCCCAAGTAATCCATTACATTACCGATCCCGACATCTACCCGAATCGACCTCTTTTTTTCCATCAGTTGGATCCGAATGTGTTTGTATTAAAATTGATTCCCGGAATCGATGCCTCTATCTTTACCTATCTGAAGAGCCACTACGATGCCATCATTTTGGAAAGCTTCGGTGTGGGCGGTGTTCCGGCATACAACGGAAACACAGCCTTCACCGATGCGATACGCGACTGGATTGCTTCCGGGAAAACCCTGATCGTCACCACACAGGTAACTTACGAAGGCAGCGATATGTCCGTGTACGAAGTGGGTCATTCCATCAAAAATGACTATGGCGTGCTGGAGAACTACGACATGCCTTTAGAAGCCGTGGTTACCAAAACTATGTGGATCCTTGGTCAGACAAAATCTCCCGAGCAGATAAGAGCGATGTTCTACTCTCCGGTACAAAACGACATTATTCGTGTATAAATAATCCACTCCGTCAATTGAATGATCTCATCTCTATGTAAACAGGGACCGCCTTATCGACGGTCCCTGTACTCATCCTATTCTCTTTCCTTAATCAACGATTCTATCAGCTCTCTTCCGGTAGCAAGCCATCTTTCTCCAGGTATGACCGAAGAATCTCCATCTGAATCAGATAATTCTCATGCGCTTTCTCATCTGATACCGGATCTTTCTCAATCACGAGATACGTTTCCTGATAATCCGCAACATACTCGGTCGCCAAAAATGCCAGTTCCGAAGCATGAATCTTTACCACTTCAGAGGCCTTCTCGCCCGTCACACCCAAGGATGACCATGTTCCAAGCTGATCCGTCTCTGCCATCCAATCGTAGGCATATGAACTCACCAACAAAAACGAGTACGTCTCCGAGGAGAGCAACGTCATAACAATGGACTTTGTATCATTGGGCAACTTGGAATACTCAGTACTAAATTCAAGCTGATTATAACTGGGGGTACTCTTTCCATCTCTGTTGGAGTCCCACTCCATCGAATGAATATTACGATAAATCTCCGTTTCTAACCGGGCAGAAAACGAGTCGTACAGCCATAGCACTTCCGCATCTCTGGGCGGTTTCAGTGCCGCAGACAGAATGATCGCCACCACCGTTATTCCACATACGAAAAAGAACATATGTAGCTTGTAGTAGTGGAAGAAATGCTTCAACCGCTGCCCTTTAGGAACGTCGCGCAAGCGATACTGTTGACTAAGCATTGATTACTCTCCCGTTTCTGGATCTTACTTCATCGCGTTCTTCGCATATCCCTTCAGCAAATGCTTCTGACACAACAGATACAGAACCAAAATCGGAACGACTGAAATCAAAACACCGGACATCGCCACTTCGTAATAGCCATCACCCAGTCCTGATCCGGATACATCGTCAAACATCTGCTTCATTTTAATAATTGCCAGCGAAATCGGGCGGATTGCGTCATCACGCACCAGAATCTTCGGCCAGAAGTAGTTGTTCCAACCATTAATAAAGGAGTTCAGCGCTACCGTAATAATGGATGCCTTACACATGGGGATCAAAATGTGATAAATCGTACCGAAAATGCCAAGACCATCCATCTTTCCTGCGTCGATATAACTCTGGTCTACAGACAAGAAATTCTGACGGAGCATGAAAATCATATACGCAGATACAATACCGGGAAGAATCAGACCTGCAAACGTATTGACCCAATCCAATTTGGAAATAATCAAGTAAATCGGAATAAAGGTTACCTGTCCGGGAATGGACATCGCGGACAATACGATCAGGAACAGGAAATTCTTAAGAGGGAAGTTTCCTCTGGAAAATCCATACGCTGCAAGAACACCGGTCACCAAATTCAGCAGCAAATGCCAAAACGTAACCCACAATGTGTTAAAAATGTATCTGGGGAAGTCAACCGCTTTCCAAGCCTTTGCCCAGTTGCTGAACTGCAGGCTTTGGGGCCAGAACGAAGGTGTCGTCGTGATAACCTCGTTCGTCGTCTTCAACGAGGTGATTATCATCCAGTACAGAGGGAAAAACAGAATCAGACACACAAGGATTGCTGCGATCGTCTGCAACGCAATCCTAGCCTTTTTGCCGGCAACTACATTTCCGCCGGAAATCTTACTTTTCTTTGCCATCTCCATCCCCCCTTACGCGTCGTAATTCACCTTGCGATTGGACCACTTCATCGTAGCAGCAGTTACAATAACAAGGAACACAAAGAATACTACCGAAATCGTAGTCGCTCGGTCAATTCGATATTCTTCAAAGCTCAGATTATAAATCAGCTGTACAACCACTTCTGTTGCATGATTGGGGCCGCCGCCGGTCATAATATCCACTGCATTAAAGATCTTCATTGAGCCGATGAACTGTGTTACACAAAGGAACAGGGTGGTAGGTGCCAGCAGGGGCATCGTAATCTTTTTAAAAATATCAACTCCATTGGCACCGTCAATCTTCGCCGCCTCGTAATAGTCAGTACTGATGCCGGACATAGCGGAAAGGTAAATAATCATATCGTAACCGATACCCTTCCACGATGCCATAATGATAATGGTCCATAGTGCCATCTTACCATTGGTCAGCCACTTAACCGGTTCCACACCGAACCATCCGAGCATGTAATTGAACACACCAAAGTTTTCATTTACCAACCACATGAACACCAGACAGATGGATGACATACCGATGTAATGGGGCATGTAAATCACGCTTCGCATAACATCAAACAGTTTGTTCTTGCGATTAAACAACAACGCAAGAAGCATACCACCGCCGATAATGATCACCATGTGACCAACCGTATATTTAATGGTTGTAATAAACGCCTCAAGGACGTGGTTGGACTTGTACTTTTCAATCAACCATATCCAGTTCTTAAAACCTACATAATCATAATCCGGTTTTAACATATTCCAGTTGGTAAAGGAATAACGAACGATCTCCACCAACGGATAGTGATTCAATAAAAGAATAAAAAACAGCGCAGGCACAACGCAAAGAAACTCAAGCCAGTTCTGCTTTTTATATTTAACCTTATATTTTTTCCCAGCAGCTTTTGCGGTCTTAGATGCTGCTTTCACGGAAGTTTTTGCTTTAGCCACGGGCAATTCTCCTTCCATCCTTGTCTGTCAAGCTTAAATATTTCCTCTGCCACCTTGACGGTGACAGAGGAAATCGCTACTCATCACATCATATTAATACAATATTAGCCGATTACTCGAATGCACTTTCCAGCTTCTCGTCTACTTCCTCAACCATGTTTTCCCAGCTTGAATCGAAGTCGGAATCGGAAATATCACCGTTTACGTAGGAGAATACCCACTCGGTGAAGATTTCCATTGCAGGCTGGAAGTTAGGAGTCTTGTTCTTGGAAATAATATTCTCTGCCTGCTCGAATACGTTCTTGTATCCGGGGTACTTCACGTACAGATCCTTCAGACCTTCAGACTGAATGGTGGAGT
>JAFQDI010000262.1 GCA_017416055.1 Lachnospiraceae bacterium | reverse complement strand
TCTTTGTCATCACCACCGACGGCATGGAAAACGCCAGCCGCAGATATGACTATGCCAAGGTCAAAGAGATGATCCAGCACGAGAAAGACAAATACGGCTGGGAGTTCCTGTTCCTGGGCGCCAACATCGACGCCGCCCGGGAAGCCGCCCGCTTTGGCATCACCGAGGACCGGGCCGCCAACTATCACGCCGACAGCCAGGGAACCGGGGTGATCTACGAGACCGTCAGCGATGCCATCCATCACGTCCGCACCTGTAAAGCGCCTCTGACCGCCAAATGGAAAAAGCGGGTGGATGCAGATTACCGTGGGAGAAACCGGGAATAATGATGTACAGCGGTGCCGCACATCATTCGTGAAACGACATCACTGAAAAACCCCGCAGGACAGAGGACGGTTCATGCGAAAATAACAGTCCCCGTGCCCCAGGAAAATCTCTGCATTGGTAACGCAATTTCCCAATATGATAGCATATTGTTCAGAGTTGACCAAGAAAAACAGACCTGCTGCAAAATGAAAGTTTTGCAGCAGGTCCTTTTCGTTTAGGGATTGGGAGCGATCGGTTGGTAAATTGACTTGTCCTCAAAGGTTAACCCCATTTGATTGGATTGCGCTTTGTTGAATATCAAGGAACCATCGGCGCCATAATCAAATACGAAAACAGCATTAGGAATATCAACCGGATATAGATATAAGCGGTTTTCAATTTTCTCGTAGGTTCCAGGCCATTTCTTGAAGTCGGGACAATCTTCCTCCAGCACAACGCAGTTTTTCTCCGACTCAAAGCGAGCACCGGTGGTGGTGAGATAGAAGGTTTGTTCCTCCGGATCGAAGACAAAGGAACGAATACCCAAAAGCGTATCATAATACTCAGGATCCAGGACCCACTCCGGACTCATTTCCAGATAAATAACCTCGTCATCCTGTACCTCCAAGCTCAATTCCTTGGTGGGGAATACCGTTTCGGGGTTGCCGGGGGTAAATAGCGCGATCCGGTTGAAGTACGAGAAGCAGAAAACGCCAAATCCACTGCGAGAATTGCGATAGTTTGCGTCGCTCAGATACAGATTCCGGTTGGTGTCAGCGGAGTAATTGGGAATGTAGAAGAAAACCTCCCGGCAGATATCGGGGATGGTTTCAAGGTCAGTTTTTCGGTATTCCATCATTTCCGCAACCGTGAAGAATGCTTTGGGAGAAGAAAGTGCCTGCAGACGATACTGAATGATTTTCCGCACATCTTCACGGGCTTGGTCACGGTCATCGGGATCAGGGTTGATGGTCTGCTGCTCCAAAGCCGGAAAACGGGCGGCCTTGGCAGAGAAACCTGCGAGGATGATGGTCTCATACTCGTTATAAATGCGGATGGAATCTTGAATGATGTACAGAACCTCCGGGATACTCAAGGAGTGAACCACTTCTTTTTCGTCGTTACTGCTCCAAAAGTCCTTCAAATAGGTTTCGGAAATGACGGAAACGGTTTTCTTCCCCTTGGAAAAATCGTACATGGCAGAGAATTTTGCTTTCAGTTCCTCTTGAGAAACAGGCGGCTCTTTCAGATCGGGATCGATTTGCAGTTCAACAAAATCGGGGGTTACGATGGGGCGTTGATAAACTGTTTCTTCATGAGAGTTCCCTCCTGCGTCAGGAACGGTTTGGGGGATGGTGGCCATCTGATAGGGGTAGGTGGTGTCCGCACTTGTCGCAATGCCAAACATGCAGCCGGTCAGCAAAAGAATAGAGCTCAGGATGATGCTAACAACGGACACGATGAATTTCCGATCATTTTTCATATTGATTACCTCCATTTCTTTTTGGTATTGGCATCATACCAAAGAAATGTCATCGACTTATCTCCAACTTATTGCCGAGTTGTAAAAGTGAGAGTGATTTTTGTTCCTGCACCGACTTGGGATTCAAATTGCATTTGCCAGCTGTGTATTTGGATGATTTGCTGACACAGAGCCAACCCAAGTCCTGCACCGCCTTCGGCACGGGAACGAGATTTGTCGGTGCGATAGAAGGGTTCGGTGATATGTTGTAATTGCTCCGGGGTCATACCTTTTCCGTTGTCTTGGATGAGAATACGGTGTTCGTCCCATTGAAGCTGCACGATACCGCCGTCACAGCAGGCTTTGATGGCATTGTCGGTCAAATTGTAGAACAGCATCGAGAGCAATATTTCGTTTCCATAAACAATCAGCGATTGTCCGTAATATACCAGGGTTACACCGCAAGCTGTTGCCTTGGCTTCTAACTTTTCCACCACATCGAAAAGGATTTTGGAGACATCCACAGAAGACATTTGTGGGGGATTCTCCCGAATATATGCACTGTCTAAAAGAATTTCTGATATTTTTTGCAGCCGTTCCGATTCAGACAGAATGTACTTCGCCGCTATGATCCGTTGTTCCTCCGTGGCGGCGGCCTTTTCCAAAAATTCCGCATAGCCGTGAATACTGGTCAGTGGGGTGCGTAATTCGTGGGCCATGTTGTCTACCAGCATCTGCTTTTGCCTGGCATCGGTTTCCAGGATTTCCATTTGGTGATTGATGGTGGCGAGCATGGAGTTGAAGCTTCTGGCAAGCATTGTAAATTCATCGTTTCCCTGTTCCTGTGCGGTGGCAGAAAAATCACCATTTTCAATGCACTCGGTGGTGGCTTTTAATCTGTCAAGGGGTTTCGATAGCTCCCGGAGAATGAAGTAAAGACAAATGGCCAGCACCGCAGAAATCGCCAAGGCGGTGGTAACATAGGTTACCATCAACCCACGAAACTCCTGATGCAAGGCTTCCACATTTTTACCGTAGACCAGTGTGTATGCCCCGTTACAGATATCGGTAGAGATCAGAATATACCGTTGTCCATCAAAATCGGTATGGGTTATGGTATTTTGAGGTGGTTGGCAGTTGTGAGGAAAGTTGGTGTAGAGAATACGGCCGTTTTCTTCAAAGGTAAGATACAATCCCTTATTTCCATAGTGGGCACCGAAGGATTGCATCAACAGTGTGACAGTGGCATTGGGATTATCGCTCATCAGGCTGTCATAATCACGCTCGAAGGAAAGTGCAATATAATTTTGTTCTGCGGACGCGGTGGTTTCGGTGGCTTCTATATTCTTTTGGTAGGTATATACCGTAAGGGACAAAATGCCAACGTTCAGACACAAAAGGAACAAAATTAAGGTAAAAAGATAGGTTCTTTGCCAAAATTTCATTTTCATAACTCTAATCTGTACCCGGTTTTGTAAACGGTATGTAATCTGGCAGACAGCCCTAATTTCTGCCGCAGGCGCTGAATATGGACATCTACCGTTCTGGTATCTCCTTCATAATCAAAATTCCACACAAGCTTGATGAGCTTTTCACGGGAAAGAGCCAGGTTTCGATTGGAGATCAGGGCTTCCAACAAATCGTATTCCTTTGGCTTGAGGGGAATTTCCTGCCCACCCTTATACACACGGCGGGTATCAAATTCCACGCGAACATCGTCAAATTCTATATATTTTTGATCCCCTCTTGTGCGACGAAGAACGGCTTTTACTCTTGCTACCAGCTCCAGAATTTCAAAAGGCTTGATGATATAGTCATCTGCACCCAGTTGCAGCCCTTTGAGTCGGTCTTGAATGCCCGTTTTGGCAGTGACGAAAATTACAGGTGTGCCATGTAACTCCTTGATCACATCAAAACCCGAAAGCTTTGGGAGCATAACATCCAGGATCACCAAATCGTAGTTGTTGGAAAAGGTTTTGCACAATACTTTTTCACCATCAAATACTTGATCGCATTGATAGCCGCTGAGTTCCAAATTGAATTTAATGAGATCGCTAATGGGTTTTTCGTCTTCCGCAATCAAAATTTTGATCATACATACCACTCCTTTCACTCATTATATCACGAAGTTGTTGCCAAGTTATCATCAAAATAGTCTTGGATAGATCTTTTTTGCAAAGCGAAAGCCAACAGGAGAGGGGACGGTTAATGCGAGCCTTTCACAGTTTCCTTGTCCTGAATGTTGGGAAGGCTCAATTCTCCAACTTTTTTGAGCCATTTGTAATCGCTTTTTTGCCATAATTCAGACCCACTGCCTTTCACAAAAATTGCGGTTTAGGCAGTGGGTCTGGTGACGGTGCGGAAAATCGGGTAGGAGGCTGACCGTATAGTTGTCCGGTCAGCCGACCTCCCACAGAACCGTACGTACCGTTCGGTATACGGCTCCTCCCTTGTTTACGCCTTTACAGATCTGTAATAGCCACTAAAACTCAGGAAACCAGCCTTC
>JAFQDI010000261.1 GCA_017416055.1 Lachnospiraceae bacterium | reverse complement strand
TCCGAAGTGTCTGCTGTGTAAAGAAAATGAGGGATATGCAGGGCGGATCAATCATCCGGGCAGACAGAATCATCGCATTATTCCGGTTACTATCAATGGAAGCGACTGGTATTTTCAATATTCTCCGTATGTGTATTACAATGAGCATTGCATTGTGTTCAATGGCGATCACACGCCGATGAAGATCGAGCGGGCAACCTTTGGAAAATTGTTGGATTTCGTGGAACAGTTTCCTCACTATTTTGTCGGTTCCAATGCGGATTTGCCGATCGTAGGCGGTTCCATTTTGAGCCATGATCATTTTCAAGGTGGAAATTTCGAGTTTGCAATGGCAAAGGCGCCGATGGAGAAGGAAATTACGTTTGAAGGGTTTGAGGATGTGCAGGCCGGGATTGTGCGGTGGCCGATGTCTGTAATTCGACTGAACCATTTGAAGAAAGAGCGTCTGATTGAACTGGCGGATAAGATTTTGCAGGCATGGAGAAGCTACACCGATGAGGCTGCATTTATTTATGCAGAAACAAACGGAGAGCCTCACAATACGATCACGCCGATTGCCAGAAAACGTGGAACTCACTATGAGTTGGACCTTGTGCTGAGAAATAACATTACTACAGAGGAGCATCCTCTGGGAGTTTATCATCCTCATGCCAATCTGCATCACATCAAGAAAGAGAATATTGGTCTGATCGAAGTAATGGGATTGGCGGTTCTGCCTGCACGTCTGAAAGCAGAAATTGAACTGCTGGAAAAGGTGTATATTGAAAACGGTGACTTCAGAGATAATGAATTGACCGAGAAGCATGCGGACTGGGTGGAGGAACTTCTCGCGCGGCATTCCGAAGTAAATGCAGAGAATATCCACGAAATTTTGTTAGAAGAAATCGGACAAGTGTTTAAGGAAGTATTGGTGGATGCCGGAGTATACAAGTGTACGGCAGAGGGCAGGGCGGCATTCGTCAGATTTATTGACAGTGTTAATCTGACGGCGTAAATGAGACCGAGCAAATGAGAATGGATCCTAATCAACAGGAGGAAAAACGAGATGTCAGTTTTAGTGACGGGCGGAGCGGGCTTCATTGGAAGTCATACCGTAGTGGAATTGCAGAACGCGGGGTATGATGTGGTAGTTGTCGATAATCTGGCAAATTCCAGCAAGAAATCGTTGGAGAGAGTCAGCGCAATTACCGGAAAAGCGGTGACATTTTATCAGACAGATATTCTGGATAGAGAGGCACTTGAGGAGATTTTTGGCAAGGAAGAGATTACAGCCTGTATTCACTTTGCAGGGCTTAAGGCAGTTGGTGAGAGCGTAGCAAAGCCTTGGGAATATTATCAGAATAATATCGCCGGTACGTTGACACTGGTGGATGTGATGAGAAAGCACAACTGCAAGAATATCATCTTTTCCTCCTCAGCCACCGTTTACGGCGATCCGGAGATCATTCCAATCACGGAGGAGTGTCCTAAGGGCAGCTGCACGAATCCTTACGGCTGGACCAAGTCCATGCTGGAGCAGATTTTGAGTGATATGCAGAAGGCTGACTCTGAATGGAACGTGATTCTGCTTCGCTATTTTAACCCGATCGGCGCGCATAAGAGTGGAACTATCGGTGAAAATCCCAACGGCATCCCGAACAACTTGATGCCGTATATTACACAAGTAGCGATTGGTAAGCGTCCGGAGCTTGGTGTGTTTGGCGATGACTACGATACACCCGATGGCACCGGAGTCCGCGACTATATCCACGTAGTAGATCTGGCAGACGGTCATGTGAAAGCACTGAAGAAGATCGAAGAGAATCCCGGTCTGAAGGTCTATAATCTGGGAACCGGCGCTGGTTACAGCGTGCTGGATGTGGTGAAGAACTTTGAAGCAGCTACCGGTGTAAAGATTCCCTATGTGATCAAGGATAGACGTCCCGGAGATATTGCGGCCTGTTATGCGGACGCAAGCAAGGCAAAGGAAGAGCTTGGCTGGGAGGCTAAGTACGGAATCAGGGAGATGTGTGAGGATTCCTGGAGATGGCAGAGCCAAAATCCGAATGGGTATGAGGACAAATGAGTAAATATATGGGCATATGGTGAAACGCAAGATGAAAAAGGGGAAGCGCTCAACGAAAAAATCAAGTTGGGCGCTTCTTCTTTGAGAAATAATGCTTTTTAATAAAACAGCTTCACCGTTACGCAAGTATAGATTGAAAGAGCATAAAGACAACAGGGATCGTCAGGCAGGAGAAAATGTGGGAAACTAAAGCCATACCGGAGGCAACCTTTGTATCCTTACCTAAAGCACTGGGGATGATAATGGTGTTCAGTCCCAAAGGCATAGCAAGGGAGCAAATCGCACAGGTGGCAAAGACTTCCGGCATTGGGATCAGGACCAACACGCCCAGAAAGAGCAGCGGAAAAACCAGCAGCCGCAGGGCGGTGACCAGATAAACGCTCTTAATCTTCAGGACTTCCCACAGATTGAACCGGGCAATGGTCATTCCGGTCAGCAGCATCGCCACCGGGGACATGCAATTGCTCGCCGCAGAAACAGCTGAGCTGATGAATTGGGGGATGGGGATGCTTAACAGACCGATCAACATTCCTAAGAGCGTACACACAAACATAGGATTAACAAAGTTTTTCAATCGCTGTGCCAGATTCGGTTTACCGGAACTGTCTCCGAGCAATAAGACCGGGACACCCCAAAGATAGATCAGTGACCAAAGCGGCAAAGTAAATATCAGGTATTCCAGAAAAATATTGGGAAACAGTGCGCTTACAACCGCATTGCCCATAAATCCAAAGTTGGAAAAGCACAGGCCGTATGTATAGATGCTCCGCTCATATTTATCTCTGCTACAAAAGCGCACACACAATAGTGACAGGATAATGGCGATTATCGCCAGCACAAAACTGCCTGAAAGCAAGCTCCACGCGGCAGAAATCTTCTGTGTGGTGAAGTTGCTGATAAAGGTTCCCAGCACCAATGCCGGAATGAATATGCAATTTTCCAGTTTGGACAGCACCGCCTGTGAGTTGTCCGGAACGAATTTCCACCGGGAGAGAATATATCCCAGCACGATAAATAAGAATAAAAATGCGGTTTGGTTCAGTGTTGCAGTAAATACAGTCATTTTGTTACCTCACTTTTCCCAGGGGTTCCTTCCCACTTGTTTGAAGAAACAATTAATTTCGGATATTGCACATGATAACGAAGATAATTTTAAGTCTCACGAACAAATGTGTCAAGGAAATGATGAAAGGAAAGGTTATACAGGTGATGTGCGGGAGCGAGATTTCCGGAGAATGGTGATTGCAGAGAACCGATAGATGTGATAAAATGAAAGCGGTCGTATTTTTGTCGGAACATGAACAGCATGGCTTTTTGTTTCGAAATGGGATTGAGGAGTGTGTCATGAAAATTGCCGGATTACAAAAGATGACATTGTTGGATTACCCCGGAAAGGTTGCCTGCACCGTCTTTATACAGGGATGTAATTTTCGCTGTCCATTTTGTCATAACAGTGACCTGTTAGGAGCAGGAAAGGAAGCTTTTATGACAGAGGAGGAATTAATTGCTTTTCTGGCAAAGCGAATCGGGCTGTTGGATGCAGTCTGCATCACCGGAGGGGAACCGACGCTCGGCACCGGGCTTTCCGGTTTGATCCGACGGATCAAGGAATTGGGGTATTCGGTGAAGCTGGATACCAACGGGAGCCGCCCCGAGGTGGTGAAGCAGTTGGTGGCCGATGGACTCCTTGATTATGTAGCGATGGATGTGAAGAACAGCGCAAACCGATACGGAGAGACGATCGGTATCGTGGATCCTGATCTGGAGAAGATCGAGGAGAGTATCCGTTTCTTAAGTTCAGGCACGGTGGATCATGAGTTTCGGACCACGGTGGTGAGGGAACTGCACAGCGAAGAGTCTGTACGAGATATGGGGCGATGGATTGCATCGCTTTCGCCTGCCGGAAAAGTTGGAAAGTTTTTTTTGCAGCCGTTCGTTGACCGTGACAGTGTTCTGTTTAGCGGATTAAATCCGCCAAAAGAGGAAGAGATGGCGAAATATATTGAGTGTTTGACTCCTTTTGCAGAATATATTGCGGTTAGAGGATGACACAATATCTAGTGACTTATAATTAAATTTAACACAATATCTAGGCATTATTCTATTGACAACGGAATTGCCATCATATATAATACAGACGATGTCGCCTCTTTTTGGGGGCGATAAACAGTCTGTATTTTTTATGATCTATTTTTCAATATTAAACAATCTATTTTACAAAAATCAACAGGAGGGAGAAAGATGTACAAGGTACTTAAACGCGACGGCAGCACGATGGAGTTTGATATTTCCAAGATCAGTGCGGCTATGCTCAAGGCATTCGCAGCCCAGGAGCGCAATTATCATCCCAGCGTTCTCAATATGCTGGCATTGCAGGTGAGCGCAGATTTCGAGCCGAAGATCAAGAATGATATGATTTCCGTGGAGGACATTCAGGATAGCGTGGAGCGCGTTTTGTCTGACGCAGGCTACGCAGATGTGGCGAAGGCTTACATTCTCTATCGTAAGCAGAGAGAGAAGGTTCGTAATGTAAATTCCGCGTTGCTGAACTATAAGGATCTGGTGGACAACTATCTGCAGATCAATGACTGGCGTGTAAAGGAGAACTCCACCGTTACCTATTCCGTCGGCGGTCTGATCTTAAGCAACTCCGGTGCGATCACCGCAAACTACTGGTTGAGCGAGATCTATGACGAGGAGATCGCAGAGGCACATCGTACCGCAGCGATCCATCTGCACGATTTGTCCATGCTGACCGGTTACTGTGCAGGCTGGAGCCTTAAGCAGTTGATCATGGAAGGCCTTGGCGGTGTTCCCGGAAAAATCACTTCCTCCCCCGCGAGCCATCTGTCCACCCTGTGTAATCAGATGGTAAACTTCCTTGGCATTATGCAGAACGAGTGGGCCGGTGCTCAGGCGTTCTCCTCCTTTGATACCTATCTTGCTCCCTTCGTAAAGGTGGATAACCTTTCTCAGAAGGAAGTTAAGCAGTGCATTCAGTCCTTCGTGTACGGTGTGAATACGCCTTCCCGTTGGGGTACCCAGGCACCCTTCTCCAACATTACTCTGGACTGGGTGGTTCCTGCTGACCTTAAGGATCTTCCTGCGATCGTTGGTGGCAAGGAGCTTGACTTCACCTACGGCGATTGTAAGAAAGAGATGGATATGATCAACAAGGCATTCATCGAGATCATGATTGAGGGCGATGCAAACGGCCGTGGATTCCAGTATCCGATCCCTACCTACTCCATCACCAGAAACTTTGACTGGAGCGAGACCGAGAACAATAAACTTCTGTTTGAGATGACCGCGAAGTATGGTACGCCCTACTTCTCCAACTACATTAACTCTGACATGGAGCCCTCCGATGTTCGTTCCATGTGCTGCCGTCTCCGCCTCGATCTTCGTGAGCTGAGAAAGAAATCCGGCGGCTTCTTCGGATCCGGCGAGTCCACCGGTTCCATCGGTGTTGTTACCATCAACCTGCCCCGTATCGCTTATCTGGCAGAGAACGCAGAGGACTTCTACGCTCGTCTGGATAAGCTGATGGATATCGCAGCGCGAAGCCTGAAGACGAAGCGTGTGGTTATCACCCAGCTGATGGAGAACGGCCTGTACCCTTACACCAAGCGTTATTTGGGAACCTTCTCCAACCATTTCTCCACCATCGGTCTGATCGGTATGAACGAGGTTGGTCTGAACGCAAAGTGGTTGAAGGCTGATTTGACGGATGAGAAGACCCAGGTATTTGCAAGAGAAGTTCTGGATCATATGCGCGAGCGTCTGTCTGACTACCAGG
>JAFQDI010000260.1 GCA_017416055.1 Lachnospiraceae bacterium | reverse complement strand
GAGAAAGATGAGGGAGAAGCAAACCGGTGGTTTGAACTTGCCTATCAAGCGTTTGTCAGAGAGGAAAAGAAAACTGAGAAGAAGGGGTATCTCCGTTACCGCATCGGAAGGATGTATGCGCTCGGGTATGGTGTGGAACAGGATCATACTGAGGCTGCTAAATGGTACCGGCTTGCCGCGGAGGAACGAAATCCGTTTGCCGCTTATGCGTTGGGAAGCCTGTACCTCAGAGGACAGGGAGTGGAATGGGATATGCAGAAAGCGTATGAACTGTTTCTGATGGCAGCATCCGATACGAAAACCCCAAACGCCTATGCAGCGTATGAGTTAGGACGGATGTGTCGGTATGGAATCGGAGCGGATCCGGATGCAGAGAAAGCAGATGAATGGTATCGGAGAGCGTTCAATGGGTTTAAGCGGATCGCATCAAAGATGCCGGATGACAAATTGTACTATCGTATCGGCCAAATGTGCATGAACGGTATCGGAACAGAGGTCCGTTACGATGAAGCGGAACATTATCTCAAACAGGCGGCAGAGGTCAGCCATGTGCACGCGATGTACAGTCTCGGTAAACTGTACCTTAAAAAAGAGTACGATGGATATGATCCGGAAAAGGCGGTTCGGTATCTTGAACAGGCGGCAGGGAAGGATCACGCGTCTGCGATGTACAAACTCGGCTGCATCTATTTTTACGGTGACGGAATGGAGAAGGATGAGTATAAAGGAATTTTTTATCTGACTGCAGCTGCGGAACAAGGGAATGAGTACGCACTGCAGGCACTATTACGCATCCGTGAACATCAGAAATGGTCGGTAGCTGTGGGATCGGTAAATCTGCTGTTCAGTATCAGTCGGATCATCCAGAGCAGGATTGAAGATCAGCGGAAACTAAGAACGAGACGAAGGAATGTCGACCGAAAGCTGTTGAGTCGGATCGAGGAGAAGAGACAGGCACATGGAATCAAGCAGGGATAAGGAGAAACAATGGGAAGATATAAGCGGTTTACGGATGAGCAGCTGGCAGCTGCAAACAGTATCAATTTAGTCGAACTGATGAAACGGAGCGGTTACCCGTTAAAACGTATCGGTTCAGAGTACGCATGGGAGAGTCCGACCGGGAAAGTATCGATCAGAGGTAACTCATGGTATCATCAGTACGACAAAGAGGGCGGAAAACCGATTGGTTTTCTGACCCGTTTCCACAACATGGAGTTTAAGGAAGCGGTGGAATTTCTTCTGTCCGAGCAGGGGCTTCGGGTAGAGAACGAGGAAACGGAAATGCAAAAAGAACGGAAGGCGTTTGAACTTCCGGGGAGGAATCCTGATCTACGCAGGGTTTATGCGTATCTGCTGAAGGTCCGGTTTCTCGACCGGGAGATCGTGGACTACTTTGTAGGGCAGGGACTGATCTATGAGGAGGATCAGTTCCACAATGTAGTATTTGTCGGACTGGATCAAGACGGTGTGCAAAGACATGCCCATAAGAGAAGCACCGTAACCGGGAGCAGTTTTAAGGGCAACGTTTCCGGTAGCGATGATCGTTACTGTTTCCGTTACACAGGAACCGGAAACAGTGTGTATGTGTTTGAGGCACCCATCGACATGCTGGCGTATCTCTCCATGCATCAGGAAAACTGGCAGGAGAACAGTTATGTAACCTTATGCTCCGCTGCATCCGAAGCACTCACGCAGTTCTTAAAGGACAATCCTCAGATCAAGACAATCTATTCCTGCCTGGACCATGATATCGCGGGGATAGAAGGCTATTACCGGATCATGGAGGAAGCAGAAAAGCTGGGAGCGTATCAGGTAGAATTGTTACGGCCCCGGTATAAGGACTGGGATGAGGAACTAAAAGCAGAGTACGGCATTGAGCCAATCCCCGCGCAGAAACATCCGGGGATCGTTCGGCTGAAAGAGTTATGTTTTGAACTGGTAGGCGACTGGATCGACGATCCATACCCGAAGTATCCGATCGCAGAGATGAATGACAAGTACAATCAACTGAAACGTCTGGCGGAGTCACGGAAAGAAGAGGTGCTGGAGAAATCCTATGCACTGTCCGGTGCCGCCTTTTTGTTTTTGAAAAAGCAGCTGGAAAAACTCGAACTGCCGATGAATGAATGGGAAATGGGGAAGTTATTGTTTTCCCGTTATGCTCCTCACCACGATCATGGTAAATACCGGTCCAGGATCGTGGAGATCGGCGAGCACCTCACGGAACTAAAACGATCCTATGGCCTTGGGGATATCAAGAAGAAAACGAAGACGCAGATGCTTGAGGTGCTTGATCTGAGTGCAAAGCTGGCGGTGGACTGTTTAAGACTCTGCCGGTTTATTGAGCAGCCCCCGTCAAAGCAGATGATCGGAAATAAGAATCAACACAAGCCAAATACAGAGATTAGGCAAACAGAAGAAATGGAAGAAGCTGAGGAAACGGAGGGTGAGATATGCCTGCACTGATCATAACAGCGGCAGTGGTGTTCTGCATGTTTGGCGGGATATCCCTGCTGTCTCATTTTTACAGTTTAAACGGAATCAAGTTAAAAACAGTAGGTGACGGACAGCATGGAACGGCGAGATGGGCAACAAAGAGAGAGATCAAGCAGACATACCGGCACATCCGCTTTACGCCGGAGCGATGGAGAAGACAGGCAGAAAGCGGAAATACACCGACTACAAAAAATGGAAAACCATTACCGCAGGGGATTGTAGTAGGATGCACCGGACCAAAGAAGTGGACCACCGCCATGATTGAGACGGGTGATGTGCATGTACTGATGATCGGCGCGGCCGGTGTAGGAAAGACCGCCTACTGGCTGTATCCTTGCCTTGAATATGCCTGTGCCACGGGGATGAGCTTTTTATCCACGGATACCAAGGGAGATCTGGTGCGAAACTACGGGAGCATCGCGGAGAAGTGCTACGGCTACCATGTATCGGTGATCGATCTGCGAAACCCGACTCGGTCAAACGGAAACAACATGCTCCATCTGGTGAACAAATATCAGGACATGTATGAGAAGGAGCCGGATAAGCTGGTATATAAAGCAAAGGCAGAGAAGTACGCAAAGATTATCGCAAAGACCATCATCATGGCGGGGATGGACGGAGCGAACTTCGGACAGAACGCCTACTTCTACGATGCCGCGGAAGGACTGCTGACCGCGACGATCCTGTTGGTAGCAGAGTTCTGTGAGCCGGAGGAAAGACACATCGTATCGGTGTTCAAGGTCATTCAGGAACTCCTGGCACCGGGAAGCAAGAAAGGGAAAAATCAGTTCCAACAGCTCATGGAACTCTTACCCGATACTCACAAGGCAAAGTGGTTTGCCGGTGCCGCGCTGAATACCGCGGAGCAGTCCATGGCATCAGTCATGTCAACCGCATTGTCGAGACTGAATGCGTTTCTGGATTCGGAACTGGAACAGCTTTTGTGTTTTGATACGGAGATCGATACCGAAAAGTTCTGCAGGGAAAAATGCGCGGTGTTCCTGATCATGCCGGAGGAAGATCCCGGAAAGTTCTTTATGGTGTCCCTGCTGATCCAGCAGATGTACCGGGAGATCCTGGCAGTCGCAGATGAGATGGGAGGAAAACTTGAAAACCGATGTGTATTCTTTTGTGATGAGTATGGCACCCTGCCGAAGATTGAGTCCGCGGAGATGATGTTTTCCGCATCCAGATCAAGACGGCTTCAGATCGTGCCGATCATTCAGTCCTTCGCCCAGCTCGACCGCAACTACGGAAAAGAGAGTGCTGAGATCATCATTGATAATACACAGGTGACGATCTTCGGCGGATTTGCGCCGAACTCCTCCTCGGCGGAAACACTGTCAAAAGCCATGGGAAGCCGAACTGTCCTGTCCGGCTCTGTCTCCAGAGGAAAGAACGACCCCTCACAGTCGCTCCAGATGATCGAGCGGCCATTGATGACACCGGATGAACTGAAATCCATGCCAAAGGGGCAGTTCGTGGTGATGAAAACGGGGTTCTATCCAATGAAAGTAAAGCTGAAGCTGTTCTTTGAGTGGGGAATTCGATTTGGAGAGACGTTCTCGCTTCCGGAGAAAGGCAACCGTGTGGTGGGATATGCCAGCAGGGACGAACTGACAGAAAAGATCATACAGAAATATCATCCGGAGTGGGCTCTGTACGAAAACAGTGCAGTGAACCTTGAGATGGTTACGCAGGAAGCCTTTGAGAAACTGCAAAAGAAGAGTGAGGAAACGACACCGACAGAAAAGACCAAAGGAAAACCGGGAGGAAAGGCTGGCAGTGTGAAGTTGAAGACAAAGAGAAGCGGCCCGGCAGAGAAAGAGCTGGAGAAAACGATAGAACCGGAGGCGAACGCAGATGGTTGATTTAAGATTTCTATACGAGATGGAACTGCCGCATCGCGCGGTGGCAGTTTATCAGTATTTGGTTTACAGAGCAAATCGGGAGGGACGGTGCTGGCCAGCTGTTCCAACGATTGCTAGAGACATGAAACTGTCGGAGAAAACCGTGCGGAGAGCGCTGGATGATCTCAGAAAGCATGGACTGATCGAAACCGAACAGACATACCGCGGGAACGGAGGAAAGAGCAGTCTGCTTTTTGAAATCAAACGTCCATGACGACAGAAAAACAGACAGATGTTCCACCAAGGGGGAAGTCTGCATATGAGGTGACCAGAGGGACTGGTCATGATGACCGGAGAATGGGAAGTATACACCTAAGGGAGATTTATAGCAGAAAGAAAAAAGATTAATATAAGAAATAATAGTATATGGTTTAGGCGGTGTATTCAGAGCAAAACGTAGGATCGAAGCTATTTGCGTCCACTAAAGTGTTATTCGTGCCCAAAACATTGATAGTGTCGAATGCGATATGTATGCTAAAGAAAAGTGTAGCATCGGATTTATATCAAAGTGATTGCTATGAACAGAACGGGGAAAAAGGATACCTGCATACAGCAGTTGCACGGATTCAAGCATATTTGGAACTGGGATTTTGTTACGAACAAGAGAGAGAACTAATCGATAATATTTTAAGTGAGTTAGGAACCAGCAGAGAAGAGCAGTTTCCCCAAAGATTCTATCGGACTGAGCCAATTCCACTTACAAAACCACGGATCAGAAGACTGATTAAGCCGTGGAGCAGTTCAAAATATCATACTATGTCAATTGAATTGGTGCCAGATGATATTATTGGAAAAGTAATGCGAAAAGAACTGGGTGTATATGAATACCACAGTAATGCAAATCCTTCAGGAGGGTTTGACCGAATGTATATTTTGTATGTTGATCCAGACAACAGTTATATTTTTAATATGCAAACGGGGAAATACTATTTGTTGGTGGTTCAAGAGAAGAAGGAGAGAGGAAACGAGGAGTGAGATAGTTTGCCACTCCAAAGTTGGATAATAGAACCGTTCTCTACTGCTTGTTGTGCAATCGCTCCATAGCACCTTTACTGTTTGAACCCATCAGACTTCTATTCGCGCCCAAAGTATTGTGGCGCTGAGAAATGCCCTGTATGCTGACATTGTAGTATTGTACGTTAGACATTTTTGGGAGAGGAGGAGAATCCAATGGTTGACATGCCTTGCTGCTGATCTTCGGACCGCGGTATG